>PMDT01000038.1:0-18132 GCA_003154555.1 Spirochaetaceae bacterium | reverse complement strand
AGGGCGCCGAAGGACTTTGAGAAGGTGCACATGACGATATCAGCAAGGCCAGGGGTCCCGTAGTGCTCCTCGGTGCCGCGCCCCGTCCTGCCGAGCACGCCCAGCGCGTGCGCCTCGTCAAGATACAGCCGCGCGCCGTACTTCACGCACAGCTCCTTCAGCCGGGGGAGCTTCACGATGTCCCCTTCCATGCTGAAAACGCCGTCCGTGGCAACCAGCTTGGGCGCGTCCTTCTGCTCCTCGGCGAGGAACTTCTCCAGGCTTTCCATGTTGTTGTGCTGGTACCGATGGAGCCGTACCTTGCCCCGCATGCCCGAGCTCAGGAAGATGCCATCCATGATCGACGCATGGTTCAGCTTGTCGGAGAATATGTGCTCGTCCTTGCCGACGAGGGCCGATATGGCCCCCAGGTTCGTCTGGTAGCCGGTCGTGAAACAGAGGGCCCTCTTGCGACCGGTGAAGCGGGCGAGCTGCATTTCAAGGTCCTCGTGGAGCTGGAGCGTGCCGTTGAGGAACCGCGAGCCCGAGCAGCTCGTGCCCCATTTCCGTGTCGCCTCGATCGCCGCTTCCTTCACCCGGGGATCCCACGAAAGGCCAAGGTAGTTGTTGGAGCCCGCCATGATGAGCTCTTTGCCCTCCATGACGACATGCGAACCGCGGCTTTCCTGGATCGGGATGAAATAGGGATAGACACCGCGCTCCTGGGCTTCATCCCATGGCTGTTTCGTGTAGCACTTCTCGAAAATGTCCACGCACGGGCCTCCTCGCCTTGGGAATTTCGGCTATAGTGATACTATGAGGACGCCCGGCGTGTAAAGGCGGAGGAAAAAGGTCTGGAAACGATGCTTATTGCTTCAGGAGCTCTTCGAAAAGCGCCACCCGCTGGTCCCCATCCCATTCCGGGCCGCCGACGCCGACCACCCTCGCGAGCAGCTTCCCTTTACGGTCGATGACGTAGTTGGCGGGAATCGCACCGGCTGAATACATGTCGCTCATGCTCACCTCACCTGTCTTGTCCAGGAGCACCGGGAAGGTATAACCGTACTGCTTGATGAAGTCGCTGACCTTGTACTTCTCTTCTGCCACGTCCACCGCTACGATCTCGAGCCCTTTTGCCTTCATCTGGTTGTAAAGTTTTTGCATGGATGGCATCTCGACTTTGCAGGGGCCGCACCATGTCGCCCAGAAGCTCAGGATGACGACCTTCCCCTTGTATGACGACAAGCTCACGCTCTTTCCGTCAAGGGTCTGGAGGGTGAAGTCGTCCGACATGATGTCGGTGCTCGGAAGGTCGAAGCCTGCCTTTTTCAGGTCATCGGCAAGGCTCTTCGTGGAAACTGAGGCCAGCGTTCCCGTGGCGGGTTGAACCGCGGCGTCCGCAGCTGTTCTTGCAGCTGCCGCGCCGTCCAGAAGGCTCCCGCTGGAGGCGAGCCCCAGGAAAACGGAAGCGGCGACGGCAAGGAGGATCGGCGCTCTCATGATCAGAAGATATGTCCCTGGAAGGCTTGCGGCAATCCGCGCGGCAGAATAAGGCCGAGGAGGAGGACAATCGTGTTGTACAGACCGTGCGCGACCGCGATTACATGAAGGTTCTTCAATCGCTGGTAGACCAGGGCAAAGAGGACGCCCAGGCTCGCCGCCACGAGGATCCCCATGACGCCTTCATAGATATGACCCACGCAGAAGAGGGCCGTCGACGCCGCCACGGCGTATGGCACGGGAAAATTGAGCTCGTCGAGGCGCTGAAGGAGATAGGCGCGGAAGAAAAACTCTTCCCTGTAGCCGACCGTGAGGCCGAAGAGAAGCGCCAGGGGAAGCTGCGCGGGGCTTTCAAGTCCCCAGCGGAACCCGTTGCCGAGACTTTTGCTCCACTCCGGGGGCAGGAGCAGAAGCGCAACGACGAACGGAGTCATGACGGCGAAGCAGCCTGCCACCAGGAGCAGGGTCCGCAGCGCGTCGCGCGCCTGCGGCCGGACAAATCCCCACCGCGCTCCGGCGCCCCGACCGAATGCCCCTGCCACGTATGCCATGAGCAGTATCTGCGGCACCCCGGTGATGATCGTCTGGAGCATCAGGGTCGTGGTCGCGGGGCCGACGGGCGCGCCGAAAACCTGCCCGATATACCCCGGAAGAAAGAAAGTGAAAAAAAGGAGGAGAATCTCCCCCATGACGCCGAACCGGCTCATGTGACACCCGACCGCATAATAGTATGGAAATATATGTGCTTTTTCACGATAATAACAGACGGGATATGATACTCATCGTTGTTCTGCTCGCTATTGCGCTTATCGCTGTTCTCGCGATCATCCTCCTGCGGAGGGCAGGGGGAGGCAGATTCCCGTGGCTCCAGTTCTATCTGAAAGGCCGGGAAGCGGGATTCGTCTTCCACGAGATCAATCTTCTCCGCAGGGTCTCCATCGAGGCGAAGCTGGAAAACCCCACGGCCCTCTTCTGGTCGATGAAGCAGCTCGACCGGGCCATCAAGGGCATCATCATCACCTACCGCGCGCGATCCCAGGAACAGGAGCCGGAATACAATCTCCTGCTTTCGAAGCTCTTCGAGCTGCGCAAGCGGGTCGAGTTCGATCAGCCCAAGTACAAGATGGGCATCAAGAGCTCCCGCAAGCTCACGCCCAAGCAGCACCTGCGGATCACGCTTCCGGGCCTCGGCCCCTTTGGAGCGCTGATCGTCGAAAACCTGACCCGCTACATGGCAATCTCCCATCCCCAGGGACCCAAGCTCCCCGATGGATTCTCGTGGAAGAACCAGAAGATCGGGATCTATTTCTGGCGCGCGGAAGATGCGGGGTATTTCTTCCAGACGAAAGTCATGGAGGATTTCATCGAAAAGAAGTATCCCATCCTCCACATCGCCCATTCCGACAACCTCATCCGCACGCAGAAGCGCAACTCGGTCCGCGTGGAAACGGATATGCCCGCAGAGCTTTTCCCGCTGAAATCCATCGACGCGACCAATGAGATTCCCGAGGAAGCCCGCGGGCTGCGGTGCCGGCTCGCGGACGTTTCTGAGGGCGGGGCAGCCATCCTCATCGGCGGCAAGGCACGCGTCGGTCTGCCGGTGAAACTGCAGTTTTCGATTGCGGAGAGCGTCGTCGTGATGTCCGGCATCGTGAAAGGGCTCAATTTCGACCAGAAGAAGAACCGTTCGCTCCTGCACATGCAGGCGTCGCCGCCGAGCGTCACCATGCGGAACCGCATCCTCACCTACGTCTACAACCTGTTCGGCGAGCGTGAAACGCTGCTGCCCGGCCGCAAGCCGGATGCGTCCAAGGACAAGGCGCCGGAAGGCATCGTGTTGAAGGCGACGCCACCGACGGCCGGGCCCTCGAACTAGGGTATCGGCGCGAGGCGCCGCGGTTGCCTCTGACCGACCCCACATGTAGTATGAGTGTATGATGAACCCCCGCAGGAGGGAATGGGAATGAGACGGTTGCTGTCTTTCGTGATTGTGTTGTGCGTGGCGGCGGTCGCCGTGCAGGCGCAGGATGCCGCGAAGGTTCTCGACACCTTCCGACGCAACTTCGCCATCGCGAGCCTTGACGTCAAGATCCAGATACTCCAGGACGCCGCCGGCGGCAAGACGGCCTCGTCGATGGGTCCATTGTTCCAGCAGGCGGTCGATTTCGTCACCGACAACTCTTCCCTCATTCCCACCGATGCGCGCTTCAACCAGCTTGCGGCAATTGGCGCGGAGCAGATCGGCATCGTCAATTACGCGGCGGGGCGCGACTCCCTCTGGAAGCTTTTCGGGGTGACGAGCGACACGCAGACCCTGTCCAAGGCCGCGACCGCACTGGGCGTGGTCGGGACGGGGGACGCCGGCACCATCGCCAATCTCGACCGGTACGCCGACACCCAGAACAGCCTCTACGCCTCCGGGAAGACCCCGGACGTCGCCGTGCTTGCTGCCGTCTTCCAGGCACTTGGAAAGCTGGGTGACCCGGCCTCCTTTCCCGTGCTCTTCGCTGCCATGAACGTGGGCTATTCGGACGCCATGACCGGCATCGCGCGTTCGGCGCTGCTCGCCATCAACGGGGATTTCTCCGCGATGCTGCAGGGCGTCGTCAAGGAGCGCCCGGCGGCCGAGAAGAAGATCGCCCTGCAGATGGCGCTGGACAGCGACAAGCTCAGCGACGACCAGAAGGCGGGAATCGCGGAGCTCAGCCTCGACATCGGGCTGCACTCCAGCGTTTCTGACGCGGCGAGCAAGGCGGCGCTCCGCGATCTGCGCTTCGCGGCGGCCGCGAGCCTGGGGGCCCACAAGTGGTCGCATGCGACCGGCCTGCTCATCGAGCATCTCGACATGACAATCGGCGAATTCGACAAGGGTCTCGTGGACCGCAACCATCTCCTGGACACGCTCGGGAACCTCGGTGCAATGAACAGCCACGACGCGGCCGTGCGGCTCACGCAATACCTCGTGCTTGTGAACTCCTACTCGGAGCAGGGCAAGACATATGACGAGCTCGTGGTGACTGCGGTGATCCAGAACCTCGCGGCGCTCGGTGACAAGGTTGCTTTCGACGACCTGATGTACACGCAGTATCTCAACTACCCGTCCACCGTGAAGAAAGCAGCCCGCGCCGCGCTGGACAAGCTGAAGTGGTAACGCCGGGCATGCCGCCCGGACCTCCATGATCCGCAGGCACGTCACACCTGCGCTCCTTGTCTCTCTCTTTCTCCTCTGCGGATGCCTGCTGCATCCCTTCCTGCACGATTCATGGTGGGTCGTCGCTGCAGGCGGATTGGCGTGCGCCGCCCTGGCGGTCCCTCTGTTGCACGTCCCAGGCGGGGCAGGGCTGCGCGTGCAGGGGCGGAGGCGCGCCGGCATGCTCGTGGTGAGCGCATCCATCGGCCTGCTGCTTGGCGCCGCATCCCTTGCGCGCATGGAAGGCTCGCTCCAAAGCTCTTACCTTCCCGTCCCGCCCGCATCTGCGACCGAGTTCAAGGGCATGCTCACCCAGGACAGCAGTCTCTCACGGAAAGGCGACACGGTGCTGCGCCTCTCCCTCGATGAAGCCTTATCCCACCGGCAGGCCATCGGCGGAAGGGCGCGCGGCGCGGTATTTGTCCTGCTCACCGGCGATTATCGCTTTGCGCTCGGCCAGATGCTCTCCATCCAGGCGCCGCTTTCCCTTTCCAGCGGCAGTGGAGGGGAGCGGTACGTGGCCTTTGTGAAGCGGGCGGACGTTCGGAGCCTCGGCTTTGCGTCGTTCGTGTGGCAGACGCGCGCCGGTGTCCGGGAGTGGCTGCATGAATCCGTGTCGATGGTCGGATACCCATCCTCGGCGCTGCTGGAGGCCCTCCTGATCGGAAGTCGTGAGGATGTGCCGGCGGAGCTCTACGACGGATTCCTGCGGACCGGGAGCCTGCATATACTCGCCCTGTCGGGCCTGCACGTCACCGTGATCTATGGGATCTGCATCGGGCTTCTCGCCTTCCTTCGCCGGCGCGGGCTCCGATTCGTCGTGGCAACGCTCGTGCTGCTCGGCTACCAGGTCCTCGCCGGCTTCATGCCGTCGCTCCTGCGCGCCACGGTCATGATCGTGATCGGTGGGATCGCGGCCATGCTCGACCGGGATGCCGAGCCGCTCAATCTCCTTGCCCTTTCCTGCATCGTCATCCTCCTCATTGATCCCTGGCAGGTTTTCTCCCTTTCCTTCCAGCTCTCATTTCTCGCGCTCGCGGGAATACTTATGATCGGACCTCTTGTCCAGAGACCCCTGGAAGGATACGTTCCGCGATTCCTCCTGCTGCCCCTGGCGATGTCTGTCGGCGCGCAGGCTGCGACGCTTCCCCTCATCATCGGGCAATTCGGCGTGTACTATCCCTCGGGAATCGTCGCGGGCCTGCTGCTCGTTCCGTTGACGACCGCTTTCCTGTGGGCAGGCCTTGCCTGGGTGCCGCTCTCGGTCATTCCCTGGCCGTTTCTCCACGGTCTGGTCTCGAGGCTCTTCTCGATCCTTTATTCGCTCGTGGACGCCTGCGCGGGAATATTCGCAAAGCTTCCCGGGGTTGCCCTGGGTGAGCCGGCAAAGACATTTGCCATGACCGCGACGGCCGCACTGGTTCTTTTCCTGCTTGTTGCCCTTCCTCGACAGCGCCTGCCTGTACGCGCGGATCGACCGCCCGGGACTGCGCCGAAGACCGCATGAATCACGATTCTCCGGGAGATATCCGCATTCTCCTGCAGGAGCGCGGCCTTGCGCTGAAGAAACGCTGGGGTCAGAATTTCCTGGTCAACAAGGGCGCGCGCGAACGGTTGCTGTCGATGCTCGATCCGGGGGGAGATGAAACAATCTGGGAAATAGGCCCGGGGCTGGGCGCCATGACGGCGGAGTTGCTGAACCGGGCCCGCCAGGTGGTGGCCTTCGAGGTGGACCGCGGGCTGTGCCGATTTCTCGAGGAGAGCCTCGGCAACAGGCCATCATTCATCCTTGTGCCGGGCGATTTTCTCGAGACATGGCAGGAGACGGCGGTGTCGCGAGGTTACCCGGATCGCATCCTCGGCAATCTCCCTTACCGCTCCGCATCCATCATGATTGCCGCGCTCATTGAAGGGCACGTGGGTTCCCGTGTGATGGTATTCACCGTCCAGCGGGAGCTTGCCGAGCGCATGGCGTCGCTGCCCGGTCGCAAGAGCTACTCCTCGTTTTCCGTCCTCTGCCAGGCGAGTTGCGTCGTGCGCCATCGGGGCGACTTGAAGCCGGGGAGCTTCTACCCGTCTCCTGACGTTGTCTCCTCTGTCGTGGAATTGCAGCCGCGCGCGGATGCAGCAACAGGGGACACGCTCGCGCTCCTGTCGAGCCTGGTCCGCGGACTTTTTTCATCCCGGAGAAAGACGATCCGGAACAATCTTGCGGTCTGCACGTTGCCGGCCGACGTCTCCGTTTCGCGCGTCATGGATGAAATGAGTGCGGTCGGAATCGATCCCTCCGCGCGTGCGGAACAGATCGCGCCGGGCGTGTTCCTGGCGCTCGCCCGGCGCCTTACAGGATCTTGAGCTCTTTCAGGGCGGCCTGGAGCTGCTCCCTGTTGCGGGGAGCCATGGCGCACATCGGCAACCTGTAGGATTCCACCATCAGGCCTTTCATAGCCATCGCCGCCTTGATGGGGATGGGATTTGTCTCGATGAAGAGCACCTTGAAGAGGGGCAGGAGCTCGTAGTGGAGCTTGCGCGCCGCGTTCCAGTCGCCTTTGAGCGCAGCGCTGACGAAGCGCACCATGGGGCCCGGCACGAGGTTGCTCGCAACGGAGATGACCCCCGTGCCGCCGAGGGCCATGATGGGAAACACGAGGTTGTCGTCGCCCGACAGCACGCTGAATGCGGGCGGCTTTTTCGAGATCAGCTCCATGATCTGACCGATGTCGCCGCTTGCCTCTTTCACGGCCGTGATGTTGCGGTGACCCGCAAGCTCGAGCATGGTCGGGTTGTCGATATTCTTGCCCGTGCGGCTTGCGATATTGTACACGACAATGGGCAGGTCCACCGCATCCGCGATGGCGCGGAAATGGCCGATGAACCCCGCGCTCGTGGGCTTGTTGTAATACGGGGCGACCTGCAGGGTCGCGCTGGCGCCCACCTCTTTTGCCTCCCGCGCGTAGTGGATTGCCTCCGCCGTGCTGTTGGAGCCGGCCCCCGCAATGATCGGCACGCGCCCGCGCGCCTGCTCCACGACGACCCGGATCACCTCCCGGCACTCATCCCCATCCAGCGTGGGGCTTTCACCCGTGGTCCCCACGGGAACGAGTCCTGCCACGCCCGCTTCCACCTGCATGTCCACGGTCCGGCGAAGGGCCTTCTCGTCCACCGCACCGTCCGCGGTCATCGGCGTCACGAGCGCCGTATAGACACCTTCCAGCGTCATTGTGTTCTCCTCGATTCGGATTCCGCGCCGTTCCTCAGCAGCTCGCCGATGAAATCATTGACCTCGAAGAATCCCTTCCTGCCTGCCAGCCATTCGGCCGCGCGCACGGCGCCGAGCGCGAAACCGCCCCGGCTGCGCGCGCGGTGGGTGAGCTCGATCGTATCGAATGCCGAATCGAGAAGCACCGTGTGCGTGCCCGGCACCTCTCCGCCGCGCACAGACGCGAAATGCATCTCATCCGCCGCCGGCGCGCGGTCGAGCCTCTCCGTGACGACCTTCTTCTTGCGGTCGCTCTTACCGGTCACAATTCGGGCCAGCGTGAGGGCTGTCCCGGAGGGGCTGTCCTTCTTGCGCTTGTGATGCACTTCCCAGCCCATGATGTCGTACTCGGGGCAGGGATTGGACAGCTCGGTGGCTGCGGCGACGAGCGCGAAAAAGAGGTGGGCGCCGATGGAGAAATTGCTGCCGTAGAGAAAGCCGATCGAGGAACCCTCCACGACCCTCCGCATCTCGTCAAGCTTCCCGTACCATCCTGTCGTGCCGGTCACGACGCTGAGCCCGAAACGCGCGCAGGCGCCGACATTGCCCATCACCGCCTCCGCGTGGGAGAACTCGATGGCCATGTCGGACGTGCGCGCCGCTTCCTCGCTGAGCGAACGCGCATCCGCCTCCTTCTGCGCCGGGTCGATGCGGACAGACACGGTATGACCCCTCTGGATCACGACCTTTTCCACCTCGCGCCCCATGCCCCCGTAGCCGATCAGAGCGATTCTCATGTTGGGTGTACTGTAATTCTGTCGAAGCGCGAGATCAAGCATCTTTTTACGGTTGATGCATGGATTTGCAGGGAAGGAAGAATGTGGGCGCCCTCCTTGCAGGTGCAGGCGCCCGTTGATGCTACTTCGACAGCGACTGGACGAGCGTCACGACTGACGTGTTGACGATGTCGTCCACCGAGCAGCCGCGCGAGAGGTCACTCACCGGCTTTGCGAATCCCTGGAGGAAAGGCCCGTACGCCTCTGCCTTCGCGAATCGCTGGACGAGCTTGTAGCCGATATTCCCGCTCTGAAGGTCGGGGAAGATCAGCGTGTTCGCCTTGCCGGCGACCGCGGAGCCGGGTGCCTTCTTGGCCGCGACCGAGGCGACAAGGGCCGCGTCCGCCTGCATCTCGCCGTCCGCAAGGAGCTTCGGGTTCCTCTCGTGAATGACCTTGACGGCGCCTGCCACCTTGTCGACCAGGGGATGGCTCGCGCTGCCCTTGGTCGAGAAGGAGAGCATGGCGACGAGCGGCTCCGCTTTCAGGAACGTGCGGCAGGATTCCGCCGACGAGAGGGCGATATCGGCAAGCTGCTCGACCGTCGGATCGGGGACGACTGCGCAGTCGGCAAAGATGAGGTGGCCGTCCACACCCCACGAGGTGCCGGGAAGCCACATGACGAAGCACGACGAGGCGGTCTTTATGCCGGGCGCGGTCTTCACGATGGTGAGCGCCGCGCGGAGGACCTTTGCGGTCTCACTGTCTGCACCGGAGACCATCGCATCGGCCCGTCCCTTGCGCATCATCATCGCGCCCCAGTGCTGGGTATCGCCCATGAATGTCTTTTCCGCATCTTCCCGGCTGATCCCTTTGCCTTTGCGCAGCTCGAAATAGTCGTCGACGTAGTCCTTGCGGAGGGCGGATGTCGCGGGCTCTTCCACTTTCAGACCGGAAAGGCTCACGCCCTGTTTTTTCGCTTCCGCTTCGATCTGGGAAATGCTGCCCAGCAGCGTCACCTCGCTGGCGAATCCCATGTCCAGAATGATCCGTCCAGCCTTGAGCGTGCGCGCTTCGTAGCCCTCGGGAAGGACGAGCTTCCGGGGGTTGGCCTTGGCCTTCGCGCGCATCTCTTCTATGAACTGCATTGTCATGCTCCTTTGCGGATGATTGGGGGGATGATTGCGGCCCTGAGTATAGCAATTTGCGCGGAAACTGCAATAATCGCGGCAGCACAAGGAGATTCGCGCCCATGACAGTCGGCGTCTACGGCCTCGGCCGTTTCGGATCCTTCTGGGCGGAGCTGCTCGCCCGTTCGATTCCCGTCTGCGGCTATTCACGCGCGGCGGAGCGGCCAACGCCCCCGGGGGTGCGTCGCGTGGGCGAGGACGAAGTCCTTTCGCAATCGGTCATTTTCTTCTGCGTCGCGATTTCCGCCGTGGAAGAGGTCCTGGGCCGCGCGCGGACCCGTATTGCGCCCACTGCGCTGGTCATGGACACCTGCTCGGTGAAGACATACCCGGTCTCCCTCATGGAAAAGCTCCTGCCGGCCTCCACGTCCATCATGGGAACGCACCCGATGTTCGGCCCCGATTCCGCCCGCAACGGCGTTGCCGGGCAGCCGATGATCCTCTGTCCCGTTCGCATCAGCGCGCGGGAGGTGGAGATGTGGCGGGAGCTTTTTGCGTCCCTCGGCCTCGCGATTTCCATCATGACCCCTGACGAGCACGACCGGGAGGCTGCTTTCACCCAGGGCGTCGCCCACTATATCGGCAGGGTGCTTTCAGACCTCGGGGTGCAGCGTTCTCCCATCGGCACCGTGGGATACAAGAAACTCCTGGAGATCGTCGAGCAGACCTGCAACGATCCCTGGCAGCTTTTTCTCGATCTCCAGCGATACAATCCCCACACGCGCGAGATGCGCATCAGGCTGGAGAAATCGATTCGATCCATCATGGCGGCGATCGACGGGTGACGGCGCGAATGCCACGGGTTACCGTGGCGGCGCAGGATGCCACCGGGTTGACATGTCCGGCGGGTGCAGATAGGCTAGCCACGCCGTCCAGACCGGATGAACCATTGAGGGAGCTTGAAAATGGCTGAGGTACGAATCAAGGACATCGACGAGCATGAGATCGACACGATCCTCGCCGAAGACATCGACTTCGAGGGACATCTCACGTTCAAGAAGCCGCTCATGATCAAGGGCAAGTTCAAGGGCGAGATCAAGTCCGCCAGCTCGCTCTACATCGGCGAAAAGGCGTTTGTCGAGGCCACCACCGAGGCCGGTGTCATTTCATCAAAGGGAAGGCACAAAGGCGACATCCAGGGCCACTCACGCGTCGAGCTGTTTTCCACGGCGCAGGTGGATGGCGATATCACGACACCCGATTTCATCATGGAAAGCGGCTGCAAATTCAACGGGTACTGCAACATGAGCGGGGGACCGCACCCTGGTCCCGGGAAACATGCCGCTGCGCCGGCGCAGCCCCAGTCTTCGCCGGCGTCCGGGACGACGTCCGTGCAGAATCATCAGGCGGTTCAGCAGCGGCCGTCCCAGCCTGCGCCGGGTTCCTCTTTGCCCCCGAGCCCGCCCGGGCAGCCCACGGGGCAGCAGGGCCAGGCGGGTCAGCAGGGCCAGCCCAATCAGCAGCGACCGCAGGGCCAGGGAGGTGGTCAGAAATGAGGCCTTTTTCTATCGCGGCCGGCATTCTTCTCCTCGGCCTTGCGATTGCACCGGTTTTCGCACAGGACAAGCCCGATGCGCTCGAGCTCTACCGTGACTCCCGCTACGCAGACGCAATCAAGGTCTGCCAGCAGGAGATTGCCGTGACCCCGAACAATATCGACTCATACGTCGTGATGGGCTGGAGCCTGCTTCGCCTGCAGCAATACGGCGATGCCCTCGCCGCCAGTCAGAAAGCAATCGCCATCAGCCCCAACGATCCGCGAATCATCCAGATCGTCGGGGAGGCGGACGTGTTCCTGGGTAAATTCGACGATGCGCTGCAGAATCTCCAGGGGTACGTGGCTCTCCGGCCGAATGGCGACAGGATCGCGCGCGTCTACTGGCTGATGGGCGAATGCTTCATCAAGCTGAAGGAATTCCAGAACGCCGACATTTCCTTGTCCACTGCCGTCTATTACGAACAGAACAATTCCGCATGGTGGGCCCGCCTGGGCTACGCGCGCGAGCAGGCCAATGACCTCACCTGGGCGGGGGACGCATACGACCACGCCCTGAAGCTCGACCCCGGGCTGGTAGATGCGCAGCGCGGCAGGGACAGTGTCAACAAGAAACTCAAAGGCGGCTGATCCGGCAGCCAGCGGTTGCGCGGACGGCCGGCGGGTCGGCTTCCACACGTTCGGCTGTAAGCTCAACCAGGTCGAGACCGAAGCACTCGCCTCCTCATTCAAGAGCCAGGGCTTCTCGATCGTGTCCGCTGAGGACGAGGCCGAAGCGTACATCGTCAACACATGCACCGTCACCGCGCGCGCGGACCACAAGGCCCGCGCCCTCATCCGCGGGCTCGCGCGGCGCAGACCGCGGGCGCTTTTACTCGTGACGGGATGCTCCGCGCAGCTCGAAGCGGCTGCACTCGAGGCGCTCGCGCCGAACATCGTCGTCGTGCCACAGGCCGAGAAATCGCGCCTCCTCGACCTGCCGGGCATCCTCCGGTCCGCGAAGGGCCTCCCGGGCGCCGCGCAGACCGGAGAGGCACTGCACCGCGGCGGGCCGGCGGATCCATTCGCCCTTGCGGCGAAGGCGCTCACCTTCCATACCCGCGCGTTCCTGAAGATACAGGACGGCTGCGATGCGTGGTGCACATACTGCAGGGTGCCTGCCGCGCGCGGACCCTCTCAAAGTCTGCCGATGACCGAGGTCGTTGCGCGCGCGGCTGCACTGGAAGCAGACGGGCACCGCGAGATCGTCATCACGGGAGTCAATATTTCCGCCTGGAAGGAGGGCGCCTTGCGGCTGCCCGACCTGCTGCGTGCGATCCTGCAGGCCACCGGGAAGACACGCATCCGACTTTCCTCGCTCGAGCCTGACGCAATCACCACGGATCTCGGCCAGGTGCTTGCGCATGAACGGATCTGTCCTCATTTCCACCTCCCGGTCCAATCCGGCTCAAACGCGATTCTTGGGGCGATGAAGCGCCGCTACGCCATCGAGCGTGTCGCCGAAGGTGTTTCCCTCCTGCGCGCGGTGAAGGATGACCCGTTTATCGCCGCAGACCTCATCGTGGGATTTCCCGGGGAGACGGTGGAGGATTTTGATGCGACGCGTCGCCTCGTCGACGTGCTTGGGTTTTCTGCGCTTCACATCTTTCCCTTCTCCGCGCGGCCCGGCACAGCGGCGGCCGCGCTGCACCCCATGGTGCCTGAGCGCATCCGCTCCCAGAGGGCGCACGAGCTCGCCTCCGTCTCCCGCGGCCGCCGCCTTGCCTATGCGCGCGCATGGATCGGCAGGGAAGTGGACGTGCTCTTGGAAAACAGCGCAAAGGGGCGTCTCCTTGGCACATCGGGCAACTATCTCAAGGTGTCCGTCGCGGGAGCGCCGAATGGTGCTTCGGGAAGACTCGCGCGGGTGGAAATCTCTGCCGCGGAGCCTTCATGCACCGGTGTTTTCCTCTCGTTCCGGCCCTGAACTCTGGTATTCGCACCGGGTTTGCGTTATAATTTTATTCGATTCTGGGGACAGAAAGCTGTCAGTGCGACGTTCCATTGTCGGAGGTGGTCAATGTCACGGATGAAAGCACTCGTGCTTTTCATCACCGTCGCTGTCGTCCTTGCGGGATGCTCGGCATTTTTCCAGTTCAACGCATTCTCGGGACTCTCCACGCCCCCGGCGCCGCAGCTCGCCGACTACACAGGATCGGGTGGCCTGGACAGGCTGCAGACCGACCTGGCTTCGCCCGCGGTTGTCGCCGCGTTGAAGAACGACCCCGCGACCACGACGGCCATCGAAAACTACCTGCTCACGCAGATGGGTGGAATGACGACCAACGACGAGAAGCAGGCGGCGATTCTCTACGGTGACATCAACCTGAAAACGACCGACGGAGAAGCGCTCGTCAACAATGTCGTGACGACGCTCGTCAACGGAATCTCCGCGAGCTCGACCATCCATGACCTGTTGAGCGCTATTCTTCCCGCTGATGCGCTGGCCGACCCAACGGTTTTCTCCGCCATGATCACCGCGCTCACGAACGCCTGCCCACCATATCTCCAGCTTGGTGCGAGCATCACTGACCTGAATGGCAATGGCAAGATCGATCCCGGCGAAGGGGTTCCGCCGGGAACGAACATGGGTGACGTCGCACAGAAGGCAGCAGTGGCATGGACTGTGCAGGTCATCTACGACGACATTAACGCGGCATTGCCCGCGGGACCGCACACCGCGGCGCAGGTTATCAGCCAGATGTACCTGTTGTCCAACGACCCGACGACGGCCGATCCGAGCGTCCAGTCGTTGCAGCCTGCGCCGTACACGGATATTCCCAGCAATCCGACGTTCCATGCGAACTTTGTCGCGCTGGGGAACCTCTTCGCCTGCGCCGGAATCCCGATGCCTGCAACAACACCATGAAGAAAGCGCTCGCACTTGCCGCACTGATCCTTACCCTCGCCGCCGGGACGGGATTCGCCGCTGCCTACAAGGAAGAGCCTTTCGTGCCCGAAAGCCCGGGTGCGCTCGGGAGCGGCGGTTCGATCGTTGCCGACGTGAGCGGCTACGATTCATTCTTCTACAACCCCGCGGGCTTCTCCCGTGAAATTGGCTCCTTCACCCTGACCTCCACCGAAACCTGGATCACGTCGCGGCCCGATCTTCTCCTCGGCCTGGGCGAGCAGCTCATTGCAGGCACCGCCACGCCGAGTGACATCATCAACTTCATGAGCGGGCAGGTCACGACGGGAGGCATTGGCGTTGGCGGTGAGGAGGGAATCGGCTACGTCGGGAACGGCCTCGGCCTGGGTGCAGTCCTCATCGTCGATTCGCTGTTGAGCGGCCCGACGCTTCTAGGAATGAACGGCGACCTCACGGCCACACTTGGTTTCATCGGCGGCCTTGCGGTTCCCTTCGATCTTGGTCCGGTGAAGATCAATGTCGGTGGCGCCGTGCGGCCGATGATCCGCGTCCACGTGCCCGTGGACAGCGCCGTTGCATTCGGCGTGCTCTCCGCGCTTGCCATGAAAGGTGATCTCCTTACCGCGTTGAACTCCGCCAGCGCCCTCTATGGCGTCGGCATCGGCCTCGATGTGGGGGCGACTGCGGAGCTTGGATGGTTCTCTTTGGGCCTCTCCATTCGCGACCTTGGCGGGACCCAGTTCCGCTACACCTCGACGAACTTCGGCACCCTGTGGGGCACGCTCTCCACGAACCTGGAGTTCCCCACCACGGGTACTGCCGTGACCGCTGACACGTATACCATCCCAATGGACATCGCGGTGGGCCTTTCCGTGCACCCCGACCTGGGCTCATTCAACAATATCCTGGACCCTTCCATCAGTGTCGATCTGCACGACCTTGTGGGCGCCCTGGATGGCTCGGCCTCGATCTGGACACTCCTTCACGCAGGGGCGGAGCTCCGGTTGCTCTCACTTTTCACGCTTCGCGCCGGACTCAACCAGGGCTATCTCACTATCGGCGCCGGGGTGAAACTATTCTTCCTCGACCTGAACTTCGCCCTCTACACCAACGAACTGGGCGCATACGTCGGCGACAAGCCCAGCGCGGGCGCCTCGCTGGAAGTGGCAATCCGCTGGTAGGACAGGGTGGGGCGGTTCCTCACCCGTGAGATTCGTGCTACGCTTCTCCGGACACGGAAGTGAGGAGGATCCCAGAAGATGAATGCCCGAAGCAGGCGGAAGATTCCTGGCATCGCGGTGGTCGCTTCCCTTGCGGTCCTCCTGACGGGCTGCCAGGCGATATTCACCTATACGCCCCTCACGGCCCTGCAGCGTTCGCCGGCGAGCCTTCCTGCCGCACAGCGGCTGGAATACGCGCAGAATGCGCTGGCAAGCGGTGACAAGACCGCCATGGCCGCCGCTCTCCTGGCAATCCAGGACGACCCGAGCAGTGCGGCGCAGTACACGGCTGCCCAGCTCGGGATCGAGGTATCCGGAGTTCCGCAGCTCCTCCTCGCTGCCGTGGACGGCACCGTAAACTTTGCATCGGGTGCGACCTCCATCACCGACTTTCTGGCGCAGAACCCCGCCGTCCAGCCCGACTACCTGATCGCCGCCGCAAACCGAGTCGCCGCTCTGTCGACGACTGATCCTGCCGCACTCCAGCCGATGGACTATGTGTACGGCGCACTGGGGCTTGCGCTTGACGCGGCGAAACAGCCGGATGGGACATTCAACTTCGCCGCCATTGTCCCTACGGACCCCAAGCCCGTGGCTGCCCAGGCATTTATCAATGCGGCAATCGCCACACTGTCGCCAACGGATCCTACGCAGGCCTTCCTGAGCGCGTTCGGCGGCTTCGTCTGACAAGGGGAGCGAACCCGTGATGCACACCCGTCGTAGAATCTGTACCATTCTCCTGTTCACGGCCCTTGCGATCGGCGCCGGCGCCCAGAGCCTCACGTTCGAGCCGCTTTCATATCCATCGGCGCGCATGAACGCGTTGGGCGGAGACCACGTCGCCCTGGCGGATGACGTGACGACGCTTTTTTCCAACCCCGCGGGATTCCAGGCAGCGGGTCCGCAATTCACGTTCTCCGAGCTCACGGCCAATCTCACGGGGCCGATATTCAGCATCGCGGACCTGGTGATCAAGATCGTAAATGGCACGAACCCCTTGACGCTCCTCACCGATACCAAGGTGCAGTCGCTCCTCACGAGTCTCTATACCGCCGTCACGCTCAACGGCCCGCTTGCATTCGGCTATGTCGGCAATGGCCTGGGTTTCGGCTTCTTCAATTCATCCGGGCTCACCTTTTCGACGGTCGGGACGGTCCCGACCATCACGGCCGGCGTCGGGGAGGACCTCCAGTTCATCGGAGGATACGCGTTCCGCATCCCCCTTCCCGCATCCATGAAGAGCACGTTGGATCTCGGCCTGTCGGTCCGTACATTTGCCCAGGGAAATGTCACGCTTTCCGAATCGATCATCTCGTTCTTCTCACTCCTCTCCGGCTTTTCCCCGAGCATCCTCACCAGCCAGCCTTTCGACCTCGATGTTGGCTTTGGCGTGGACACGGGCATCCGCTACTCGTGGAACGACATCATCACCGTCGGGATCGTGGGCCGCAACCTCTACGCGCCCGTGATGAGAAACGCATACGCCACGCTCACGGACTTCACCAATGGGGCGGCGCCGGCGGTGACGTACGGATCGCTGCCCATCGACCTGTCGGCGGGACTCCTCTTTTCTCCGCGACTGGGGTTCCTTGAAGCCTACATGACCGGCCTCAAGGTGATGCTGGACTACGCAGACATCCTTGATTTCCTCACGCACGCCACGACGGCGACAAATCCGATTCTCCACATCGGCCTCGGCATCGAGGCGGTGCTTCTGAAGGTGCTGTCGCTGCGCGCGGGCTTCGGCGACGGCTATTTCTCCGCGGGGCTGGGCATCGATCTCACGGCCTTCAAGTTCAACGTCACGATGTACGGCAGCGAGCTTTCCACGGAGCCCGGGCTTCGCCCGGCGTACAACCTGCTCGCGGGCCTCGAGTTCCGCTACTGAGTGAATCCGCGCCGCGGCCCGAATTGACAAAGAGAACGCCGACGGGTAGAGTACGCCGTTGTTCGGGCCGCTAGCTCAGCTGGTAGAGCAACAGCCTTTTAAGCTGTGGGTCGCCGGTTCGACTCCGGCGCGGCTCACATAACTGAATGTCTTGAATGGACTTAGAGAGCGCCCCACCAGCGGGCGCTTTTTTCTTCGCGATGCTGACGCCCCCGAAGCCCGCCTCATTGAGGATCATCAGGACGCGGTCGGCGCGCTCAGCCGGCGTGCGGCCTCCCCAGTCGGTCGATACGCCTGACGACTATGCTCTGCCTGCTCGTGGCTCTCCGATACGTGAGCCCCACGCAGATGGTGTTCAGGATCAAGCAGGGGAATTGACAGTCCGAATCAACGTGACGGGTGCGACACCAGGCGGGTTGAACGGGACGGCTTCTCAAGCAGGGCGGCTGTAGGATCGGCCGCCGCTTGAGAGTGCCGAAGGCAGGGGCCTTACTTCTTCTTGGTTCTGTTCTTGCCCTTCTTGCCGCGGCTTTTCTTGCGCATCTTGAGGCTCCATGTCTTGTTCCAGCTCACCTTGGCCATGCGGCCCTCCTGTCGTGAAGTCCGTGCATCCTACCGCGAGAGCCCAACCCTTGACAAGAGGCTGTCCGGGAGGCTATACGTGAGCCGTCGCCGATTCTTTTTCGGCAGTACGTGGCCGTCTGGCGGCGTGATGTGTCTCCTTCGTCTAGGGGTCAGGACACTGGGTTTTCATCCCGGCAACAGGGGTTCGAATCCCCTAGGAGATA
>PMDT01000031.1 GCA_003154555.1 Spirochaetaceae bacterium | reverse complement strand
ATCCCCCACGCGAAGCAGCAGCCCCCGACGGCCTCGTTTACCAGTTTCAGGCAGCGTATAGCCGCCTCCACGGAGCGGTCCATGAGCTCGTGGCAGGTCTCTCTCTCCGTTAAAAGCATCATCATCCACTCGTCGGGCATTCCCTGCGCGATATTCTGTGACCTTTCAGTAATCAGGCTCAGGCCGAGAAAGCAAACCCCGAAACCCCATCCCAGAAGCGCGTAGTCGGTGTCACGATAAAGCCCGCCGGCATAGTCTGCCATCAGCCGCAACGATGCGTCCGGGATGTCCGCCTGGGGCTGGAACTTTGCCGGGTCGATTCCGGCTCCGCGATTGAAGGAGACGTCGTCGAAGTAATAGCCGCCCCTGGGCATGCGGAAGCTCGAAGAAGAGCCGTCGGGGTTCATCAGCACCCAGGCGCCCTCCGAGTCTTCGCGGATCGAGGTGCCGGGAGGAAAAAGCACGGGAGTGCCGTCAAAGAGGGTTCGCGGCTGCCACTCCTTCGCGGGCCGCACCGCCGCTTGAATGCCCGAAAGATCCACCGGAAGCACGTCACCGTGAATTCGAGAAAGCACTTCCCTCTCGACCTCCGCGATCATGAACCGTGGGTCGAGAACCCGCGTGGGGCTGCGGATGCCCAGGCGTTCCTTCAGACGGGCATAGGTGGCCACGTTGATCCCGGATGCCTTCATGCCCCCAAGGTCGATCGGCACGCGGTCCGGCTCCCTGAACTCGATGGTCCTTTGCACCCTTTCACGAGATGTCATCAGTCCCCTCCCCTTCCGGCGGTTTCAACATAGGCAGCAGTGTAGGAGCCCTCGGGAATCACGGCGATTCTCCGGCCCTTTGCGGCATCCACGACGCTTCGCAGTTCCTCGACAAGGTTGACTACCGGGACGGCACCCGTGATGGCGCGATCTTTGCTGTCCAGCGACTCGGAGTAAAGGTGAACAGTGCCGACATCCAACGCCTTCAGAAGCATCACCGTCTCCCATTCGTCTATGGAGGCGCGCTCCTTCCCCTGCGCCTGCGCACGAAAGGCGTCTTTCCCCAGTGTGCAAAGGCGCTCCTGCGATGCACGGAACTCCCGGGAGCCAAACCCTTCCGAGCAGCTCGATGCCAGGAAGAGGTGTCCACCGAGCTCAAGAATGGATGCACCCGCGCAGATACCCTTGACCGCCTGGTAATAGGTGGAGTCCAGCGGAAAACCGGCGCCACTCGTGAGGACCACGGGAAACGACTCAGGCACGGCGACGCGGACATAAGGCTCTGCAAACGCGATTGCCGCTGCAAGGCTTTGCTCTGCGCCCCCGTAGCTGGCGAAAGAAAGCTCGCGCGCGTCGTTGATGACGACACTGACCGCGAGGGTCCTCCCGAGCATGCGCAGTGCTTCCGTCTGCGCGTCGTGGAGCGGGTTGCCGTCCAGCACGCAGGTCTCTGCGCGGGGATCCGCGAGCATGCGTGTTGAATGGAAGGTCATGATGGTGTCAGCGTGCGCGCAGCCCGGCAGGACAAGCTTCCTGCCGCCGGACCAGCCCGCCATGAAATGGGGCTCGACAAGACCTACCGCGATGCGCAGGTCTGCGTCCACCACCCTGCGGTCGATGCGCACCGGCACGCCCTGGGTCGTGGTGCCCAGCATCACGTGCTCATTGTCCCTGCGGGCAAAGTGATTCGCGATCACCGCGTGGGAGGCGACCCATGGATCGCCGATGAGGGAAGCCAGCTCCTCCCCCTCATTGGGCCGGTGAAGCCCCGTGGCTACCAGGACCGTGATCCCCTCCGGCCGCAGCCCGGCGCCAAGCAGCCGTTCAATGAGCGGGCGCAGGATGAGCCAGTTGGGAACCGGCCTGGTCATGTCGCAGATCATGATGCAGGCGCGCCGTGCGCTCTGTGCCTCCCGCCCGAGGTCTGTCGAGCCAACGGGTGAGGCAAGGGCGTTCTCAATGCATCCGCGGGGATCGGGAATGCGCGGCATAGGCGGCCGTGAAACAAGCGTGATGTTCCACGAGTCCGGAAGATCCAGGGCGAGGCCGTGTGTGCCATAGCGAAGCGAGCAGCGCATGTGCATCAGCCTATCGCAGGTTTTCTTCGGCGTACAGGGAAAGCTCGATCACGCGCTCCAGGAGCTCGCGGCTGTCGAAGCCGGGGAAGTTGGCCAGGACAAGCTCCTTGGCGAAAAGCCGGCAGATGTACTTCAGCTTGCGTGCATGCTTCTGCGCCGCGAACAGGTAGTCGCCGTGGGCGTTGTTGACGACGATGAGTTCGCGCTCCAGGTCGTAGCGCGAACGCCAGAGCTCGCCGGGGGCGCGGAGGAAGGTATAGCCTGGTAGCCCCTTGCCGCCCTTGTCGCCGGATCCCGGGTCCCGCTCGATCAGCGTCTCACTCACCGTGACGATTGCCTCCGTGCGTATGACGATGTTCCCCTGCGTGGCCGCCGCTTCCAGCACACAGAGACCCGGCTCCGCGGGGGCTGTGAAGGTGACGATCTCACCGCTTTCGGTGGAAAGCTGGCCCTCCCCCTCCTTGATCTTCCATTGTATCTCGACTCCATCCTCGATCGCCCGCCTGCTCTTGTCCCGCGCGATGCAGCGAAAACCCCTCCCTGCGCTCACCTTCATGACGACCGATGCCGGGGAAATGACGGCGCTGAAGAGCGGTCCGGGGTAATTGAAGAACTCCCGTTCCGCGGCAGGCTCCTCGCGTTCGAGCTCCGCGTCGCTGCTCACGCCGGAGTCGCCGGGCGCCTTCACATCGGCCGCCGCTTGCGGCGCTGCCCCTGAACCGGTCCCGACCCGCTCTTCGTCTCCCGGCGCGCCCCTGCGTGAACCGGTGTGAAGGTCGAACCAGTGATAGTCTTCCGGCGGCAGGGTGAGGAAAGCTTCCTTGAATGCCTTCTGCACGCTCTTAAGGATGTTGCGGCTCGTCTGCTCTTCTTCGGCGGCCTTCTCCTGCGCAATGATCTCCTGGAGCGAGGCCCTTACTGTTTCCAGCGCATCGTAAAACGCCTCGAAGCTGTCGTCGTGGATAACGCCCGTGCGGGTGCCTGGAGTGAGCTGCAGAAAAGGCGCATCGATCATTCCCTGGAAAAAGCCGCTGTTCCACGGATCGAAATTCAAGGCATCGATCTCCGACAAAGAGGAAACCACCCGGGTCCCCGAACGGAACAGGCTCACCTGGTTGTCGGATCCCTGGCTGTTGAGGTACAGCTCGAGATATATCTCCCCGCGCTCCGAAGGGATGCTCCCCAGCTCGTGGAGCAGGCGGCCGGTATACTGACGCGGCTGGACCTCGAGCTCTTTTCTGGCCGAGCGGTCCAGAATGCGGATCCGCACCCCCGATTTGCGTATCCGGTCTCGAAGCTCCGCGGCGAGGTAGTTCTGGATCTTCTCCCCGCTCAACTGGCGCAGTCCGGGGAGCAGAGGGCGGATAAGCAGCTCGGTCCCCTTGTGGGAGAAGAGGGCCTTGCGCGCGGAGATGGTGTAGCCCGGCTCGTTTTTCCTCATCTCCATCTGCCAGGTCTTCCCGTCCGCGCCGGAGGACGAGAGTGTCAGCGACTCGCCCACGGTCCAGAAGCTGAGCAGCCCGATGCCGAACTCCCCCTGGATGCCCTGGGCCCCCCTTTCCTTGAGGGTGCGCTTCAAGGAGTCCCCGATATGCGTGGCCACGTAGGTGAAGTCCGGGGCGCCCAAGGCATCCCGCGGGATGCCTTCCCCGTCATCCACGATCTTCAGGTACGGCTCGCTGTGCTCTCTTCCACGGATGATGGTGATGGCGCCCGCCCGCGCGTCGATGCTGTTCTCCACGAACTCGGCGATCGCTTTCAACGGGTTGTTCTGCGAGAGAGCGATGATGGTGATGACGTTCCAGTTGTCACCGATCCGAAGCTTGCCGCCCGCGCCTTTGCGCGCTGCACGGTGTTTCGAGGAGCGCCTCCCCGATGACGCGCGTGGGCGACTCTTTCGGGGGGTGGGCACTTCATTGTTCGAGGCGAGATTTGGATCGCTCATCGTTCAGCTTTTTCGAGATCAGCTTTCCTTCTCCTCCGTCTTTCGCGCACAAAGGATCGGATGGTGCCTGCCTCGCGTTCTGTGTGCGGACCCGTCACGCGCTCACTATAGCACTGCGTCGAGCGGCCGAAAAGCCGGTTCAGGCGCCTCCCGTATCGCACATCCCGTTTTCAAGGAACTCCAGCCTCTTGCGGAATTGCTTTCTGCGGCCCGCGGGCAGCCGTGAGCAATATGAACCAAAAGAGATTCACGGGTGCCGTCCAAGACGTGATGGAATGTCAAACAGAGTCGGCTGGCGGCGTGCCGGCGCGACTCGCGGGGCGCGCGTCTCAGCGCGGCACCGTCCTGTCTCCAGGGCGGTGAGTGACCTCGCGGTACTGAGAAGGGCTGCGGCCGACGAATGTCCTGAATACCCTGCTGAAATAGTACGGGTCATCATAGCCGACCGCGTCGGATATCTCCTTGATGGCGATACGGGGCTGTATCGACAAAAGCTCTTTTGCCTTATTCATCCTGAGCTCCGTGATGCGTTTCAACGGCGTCATTCCCATGATCCTCTTGTACATGCTGCTGAGATACGACTGTGTCATTCCAAAGAGACGCGCGACGGACTCCAGGGACAAAGGCCGCGTGAAGTGACTCAGCAGGTGCTGGTCGATTCTTTTCATGGTTTCGCCGATCGAATCATCCGAGGCTTCACCATGGGAAGCCTGTGAGAATACCTCATCAATGAGGCGGCAGAAGCCATGAAAAACGTCCGCATAGTCCGCCGCCTCGATGAGCAGGCGCGCGATCCTCTCTTCCGGTGCGGATGTCTCCCTGCCGAAATCATACAGGAGAGCGCATAACCGCCAAAGCTCTCTTTCCAGCATGTAGTGCGTGCAGTGCTGCGCTTCGCACGCATCCAGGATCTTTTTCACCTCCAGCTTCAGTTGCGACTTCAACCGGTTGTGGATCAACACCCGCAATACCTTTTCGTCATACGGAGCCAGTGGGTGGCTTGCCGCGTGCGCGACGGCTGCCGCATCGTCACGCCTCAGGAACGTCGATTTCCCGAACACGCTCGCACGGTTCAGGACTCCCCGCATACCTTGAATAAAGGGCGACATCTCCATGGGATTCCCCTGAAAGAAATCCGCAACGGTGGAGAGGGGGGAGACCCGCCGATCGAGCGAGTGGTGGATGTGCGATGCAAGGTCGAATGCCCTCGAGACCTGGCCGGTCGCCGAGCCGATCGCGATGAGCCTCTCATTCGGAGAATCGACGTCGACGATCCAGCATCGTTCGTCGTCAATGAGGTGCTTCGGAATCTCCGCACCCAGGTCCATGCGAGACCACCGCTCCGCCGCGGGAAACGGGCTCGAGGTCGCATACGTGCAGGAGGCACCCGCGCAGATGTACAGGCATGCATATCCCCTGTAGGACGAGAAAAGCTGCTCGATATCTCTCGCGCTCAACGTGGCATCGACCCTGTTGCGGATGATGGATTCCAGCACATCCTGTTGACGCTTTTTTTTCCGATTTTCAACCTTTTCACGAAGCTCCTGGAGCAGGGTCGCGAGCGTCTCGGGGTGCAGTGGCTTGAGGAGATAATCCACAACGTCAAGGCGGACGGCTCTTTTTGCATAGTCGAAATCCTGGTAGCCGCTCAGAATAACGGGCAGCGCGTCGCAGTTCCTCTTCCGCAGCTCCTCGATCAGGCGCAGGCCGTCGGTCACCGGCATGCGGATGTCGGTAAAGACGATATCGGGACGCGCCTGGTCGATGACGATCAGAGCCTGTTCTCCATCCAGGGCTTCCCCGACGACCTTGAAGTCGGCATGCGCCTGCTCGATGCTCTGCTTGATGCTCCGCAGCAGGTAAGGCTCGTCGTCGACGACAACCACCCGGATCATTCATGTCCCCCGATGCCGGGATTGTTCATGACAGAAGCCCGCCTCCGACGGTGACCCTGGCGCCCCCCCCGGGCAGGGTGTCAATGCGAAACTCCGCCTTCTCCTTGTAAAGGAGCTTCAGCCGTGTGCAGATGTTGATGAGGGCCATGCCGCCGACGTCCCGTTCGTTGAGGAGCTTCCCGGCCCTGATGTTCTCACCGATTCGCGCGAATTGTCGCGTGAGGTTCTCCCGGACACTTTCGCTGAATCCTCTCCCGTTGTCGCTGATCTCCACTCTCCACCCGTCGCCGTGAAGAGAGCCGACCACGCGCACCCGGTAGGGCGGTCGCACCTTGTCAAAGCCGTGTGAAA
>PMDT01000269.1 GCA_003154555.1 Spirochaetaceae bacterium | reverse complement strand
GCCATTTCCCTGGGCGGGGACGGGACCCTTCTTTCCTGCGCCCGCATGCTCGCGGAACGCGACGTGCCCATCCTTGCCGTCAACATGGGCGATTTCGGCTTCATTACGGAGGTGCCCAAGAGCGAGCTTGCCGACACGTGGAGCAGGTTCCTCGACGGCGNNNTCCACGGCCTATTCCATGGCCGCCGGCGGTCCCATCCTCCACCCCGAGATGGAGGCATTCATCCTCACCCCCATCTGCCCGTTCACCCTTTCCAACCGGCCCACCGTCGTGCCCGCGACAGAGATGCTTCGCGTCGAGGTGGAAGAGCCCCAGAAGGTGGAGACGGTGCTTACCATCGACGGCCAGGAGAGCTTTCCCCTCCTTCCGCGTGATTGCGTCGCCATCAGGCGGGCGGCGCACAAGGCGCTCATCGTGCATACCGACAAGCGCACATTCTACGAGGTGCTCCGGACCAAGCNNGGCGCGGGCAAGTCCATCCTGGTCGGCGCCCTCGGCCTGCTCCTGGGTGACAAGACGGACACGTCCATCATCCGCTCGGGTGCGGAGGAAACCACGGTCTCGGGTGTGGTCGCGGTCAACGGAAACGCGGAGGCCCTTCAGTGGCTCTCCACGCACGGCATCGAGCCGGAGGAAGGAAGCGTGATTCTCAGGCGGATGCTGAAATCCAACGGCCGCGGCTCCATCTTCATCCAATCCACGCCCGTGACGCGCACGGACCTGCATGACTTTTCCGCCCATCTCTTCGACATGCACGGCCAGCACGAGCACCAGTCGCTCCTGGACCTGGAGAATCACCGCCGGCTGGTCGACCGCTGGGCGGGGACGGAGGAGCTGGCGGAAAAGTTCCACGTCCAATACGCCGCTCTTGCCTCGCTGCGGGAACGGCACTCCAAGCTCGTGAGCGATGAGCGGGAGAGGCTGCGTCGCACGGACCTCCTCACCTACGCCGTGACGGAGATCAAGGCAATGAAGCTCTCACCGGGGGAGGATGAGGAACTGGAGAAGGAGCTCGCAATCCTCGTTCATCATGAAAAACTCTTCACTCTGCTGGAGGACGTGCATTCACGGATCTCGGAGGGCGCGGGTGGCGTTCTGGCGGCGTTGCGAGCCGCGCGGCATTCAATGGATGAGATAATGGGCATTGATCCATCGCTGTCCCGTCCCGCTCACCAGCTGGAAGACGCCTTCTATGAAATAGAAGACTTCGCGGAGAATATCCGGCAGTACAAATCGAAGGCGGATTTCAGCCCCGGACGGCTGGACGACGTGCAGACACGCCTGTCGTCGATACGGGGGCTGCAGAAGAAGTACGGGGACACGATCGAGCAGGTCCTGGCGTACTGCGCCGCCGGTGAAACAGAGCTCGCCGGCATGGAGAACTGGGAAGAGGAAAAGCAGAAGCTGGAATCGGACATTGCAGGCACGGAAAAGGAGGTCGCGGCTCTTGCCCGGCAGCTTTCGGAGAAGCGCGTCACGGGCGGCAGCCAGCTTTCAAAAAAAATAGAAGAGGAGCTGCGCGACCTGGGCATGCCGAAGGTGAGCTTCAAGGTGCTCATCGCGGATGCCACGCGTGCGGACGGAACGCCCATCCTCACTCCCTATGGCAGGGATTCCATCGAGTTCGTCATCTCGCCCAATCTCGGGGAGCCATTCAAGAGGCTGCGCGCCATTGCCTCCGGCGGCGAGCTCTCCCGCGTGATGCTCGCCATCAAGGGCGTGCTGGCCGAATCGGATCACGTGAGCACGCTCATCTTCGACGAGGTGGACGCCGGTATCGGCGGGGAGGTGGCCCTTTCCGTCGGCGAACGCCTCGCGGCCCTCTCCCGGCACAAGCAGATCCTCTGCATTACGCATCTCGCCACGATAGCCGTTCGCGCCGATAATCATTTGAGGATCGAAAAGGTGGCGCAGGCCGGCCGCACCCTGACGAGGGTGGAAAAGGTCACGGGCGCCGCGCGCCAGGAGGAGATCGCGAGGATGCTCGCGGGGGACAGGAAGGGTGAGCTCTCCCTCCAGCACGCCGGCGAGCTGCTTTCGAAGTACGGTCCGGGAAGGGGCGACGCGTGATGAAAAAGCCTAGCGAGGAAGCCAGGCGCCGCTACGCGGAATACATCCAGGACTACAAGAACGGGATCGAATCGATCCTCGCGAAGGAAAAGACCATGAAAGAGGTCGTCGCACGCGGGGAGTCGGGCGCCAACTATCAGAAGCTGGGCCTCGCGGACGACAACCTCAACATCGTGGCAAGCTACCTGCTCATGAGCTCCCTCTCGCTCTCCTTCCTCGGCGTGAAGAATGAGACATTCCTCAATGAGGCCCGCAAGTGCATCTACAAGGCCATCTTTTACCTGGAAGAGATCGTCACGGCGTACGTGGACGCGCCGTTCTCCGATTACGAGCCGGGCCTCGAAACCATCGTCGCATTCTCCGATGAGAGCCGCCACAACCTGGTCCGCAAGCTGGGCTTCACCATCGATGCCCTGGAGGAAGGCTTCGGCGAGAACTCGAAATGGAAGTGGTCGTTCGTGGAGCTGGAGGGAAGATTTGCCGTCGTGGCGAAAAACCTTCTCAATCTCAAGACTTTCATTGCCGGCATGGATCCGCGCGTGGAGGGTTACGCGTCCCGCATGGCGCACCTGAGCCTGTCCCGGGATCTCCTCCAGCAGGCGGCTGACCGCTACCGTGAGAAGTACGAGCTTTCCACCCTCCGCATCGACGACATCAAGGCCGCCATCAACTTCCTTTCGGCCGTCCGCCGGCTGCATATCGTCCTTGGGGAGACGGACCAGGCCGACGTCGTGAAGAAAAAGATGGAGATCTGGCGCGCAAAGATGGAAAATGACCTCAAGAAGGCGGAGGAAACGCCCCGGCGATAGGCGACGCGGTAACCCGCGTCATTGGATGCCGTCTCTCCGCGATTGTCACGACCGGCAATTCTCAGTATGGTGACTGAATGATGCAGTTCTCATTTTGTCCCGTAACATATGGCCGTTTTCAGAGTGCGCAGGCCCGTTCCAGAACTCAGGAAGGTCCAAAATGAGAACTGCTGTGTCACGACACCCCGTTTTTCAATGAATGCAGTGAATCCATCGGAATGAGCTCGCCGATCGTCGTCGCGCGGGGCACGCCATCCCTGCCGGCGAAGTAAACCGGCATGGCGGGAGGGCAGAACTCCGAGAGCACCTGCCGGCAGCCGCCGCACGGCGGGGACGGCGGCGCGGTGTCGGTGCAGATGGCCACGGCCACGAAGTCGCGCGCCCCCGCGACCACCGCCGCGGCGATGGCGTTGCGCTCGGCGCAGACCGACAGCGGGTAGCTGGCGTTCTCGACGTTGCAGCCCACGAACGTGCGCCCGTCCCGGCAGAGGAGCGCCGCCCCCACGGGGAAGCGCGAGTAGGGCGCGTAGGCGCCCTGCTGCGCCTTCAGGGCGAGGGCCGCGAGGTCGACGTTCATGCCGCCTCTCCGGGTGGGAGCTCGGCGATGATCTTCTCAATCAGCCGGCGGAAGTCCTCGCGGATGCGGTTGGCCGTGTTCTGCACCTCGCCGTGGCTCAACTTCTGCGGCGAGATCCCCGCCGCGAGGTTCGTGACGCAGGAGATGCCGAGGCAGCGCGCCCCCATGTGGTGACAGGCGATCACCTCCGGGACGGTCGACATGCCGACGAGGTCCGCGCCCATGACCTTGAGCATGCGGATCTCGGCCGGCGTCTCGTACGACGGCCCGGTGACCCCGATGTAGACCCCTTCCTTCAGAGGCACCCGAACCCGCCGCGCCACGGCCTTCGCCAGCTTCCTCAGGTCGGAACGGTAGGCGTCGGACATGTCGGGGAAACGGGCTCCGAACGTCTCGTCGTTCGGCCCGATGAGCGGGT
>PMDT01000112.1:5922-6113 GCA_003154555.1 Spirochaetaceae bacterium | reverse complement strand
GCCAGGAGGATGACGGTCGTCACCAACTCGCTTGTCGTGATGCAGACGCTCGAGCACCGGGCGAATGTCGTGACGATCATACTGGGCGGGAGGCTGCACGCTGCCTCGCACTCCCTCGTGGGCCCGCTGGCCGAAGAGGCCGTTGCGCAGTTCCGCTTTACAAAAGCCTTCCTGGGGGCAAACGGCATCGA
>PMDT01000112.1:5750-5890 GCA_003154555.1 Spirochaetaceae bacterium | reverse complement strand
GCTCATCACCGACACCGGGATTCCGGATCGATACAGAAGGCAATTCGAGGAAAAGGGAATGAAGATCATAATCGTAAAGACCGGGGAGACAACGTGAGCATTGTTGCCATGAAGATTCTTGTCGACAAGGCGTATCGCGA
>PMDT01000112.1:0-5623 GCA_003154555.1 Spirochaetaceae bacterium | reverse complement strand
GATGAATCAAGCGCGGAAGCCGGGGGGGAATCGACCTTTACGGATCCCTCGACGGCACGTGCGTTCGTGGAGGCCACGGGCGTGGATGCTCTTGCGGTCTCCATCGGCAACAAGCATGGCTTCTACAAGGGGGAGCCGCGGCTGGATTTCAGTCTGCTCTCCGCGCTCCACGATGCAACCGGCATTCCCCTTGTCCTGCACGGGGGAACGGGCATTTCCCCCGGCGACATAGAGAAGGCGATGGCGCGCGGGATCGCGAAAGTGAATGTCGCGAGCGAGCTCGTCCATGGCATGCGCGCCGATCTTGCGGCACAGTGGGCGGCAGGAAAAAACCTCTGGTCTCCCATCGCCATCGGTGCGGCGATGGTGGGGCTGGAGAAAACGATTGAAAAATGGATCCATGTCACNNGGAGCCGCAGGCAGGCTCTGAAAGGACGTCGCCATGCACATCGATGGTCCCTGGTTCAAGGATGATGAGGGCCGCTCTCTCATGCTGCGCGGCGTCAACCTTGGCGGAAACTGCAAGACGCCGTGCCGGCCGGACGGCGCCACGTGGAAGCGCGACGGGTTCTTCGACTACAAGCACGTGTCGTTCGCAGGTCGTCCCTTTCCCCTCTCCGAAGCCGACGAGCATTTCCNNTGGGAGGCGATCGAGCACGAAGGCCCCGGCCTGTACGACGATGCGTACCTGGACTACGTGCGCGCCGTGCTGGAGAAGGCCGCCGCGCACGGCATAGAGGTTTTCATCGATCCCCACCAGGACGTGTGGAGCAGGTGGACCGGAGGGGATGGCGCCCCCGCGTGGAGCATGGAGCTCGTTGGCATGGACATCCGCCGGATGCACGAGGTGGGCGCCGCCTTTGTCCACAATGTCCATGGTGAGCCTTACCCGCACATGGTGTGGGACAGCAACAACTACCGGTTCGGCACGTGCACGATGTTTACGCTCTTTTTCGGTGGCAACGACTTCGCCCCCCGTCGGAGAATCGACGGTGAGCCGGTGCAGGAGTTCCTGCAGCGGCACTATATCGACTCGGTGAAGAGGCTGGCGCAGAGGCTGAAGGGGCTTCCCAATGTCGTGGGGTATGGCAGTCTCAACGAGCCGCAGTGCGGCTATATCGAGTTTGCGGACCTCGTCACGACCCGTGAATACCGATTCATCGGCGAGGCGGCCCTCAGCCCGCTGGATTCGATGGCTTCTGCTTCCGGCTTTCCGCGCGATGCCTGGCGCTACCAGCTGAAGATCACAGGATCAAAACGGTTGAATCGTGTGCGCGTGAATCCGGACGGTCTTCGCCTCTGGAAGGACGGCTTCGACTGCGTCTGGAAGGAACATGGCGTCTGGAGCGATGAGGGCGGGGTGCCGCGCATCCTTCGGCACGATTACTTCTCACACGTGAAGGGCAGAAAGGCGAGCTTCGTCAATGACTACCTGAAACCATTCATCACGAGATTCGCCCGGGAAATCCGCACCGTGAGCCCGCGCGCCTTTGTCTTCATCGAGGCCATACCCGGTAAGCTTTTCCCCTCCTTTGCTCCGGGGGAGGTTCCGGATCTGGTGAATGCCAGCCACTGGTATGACGTGCTCATGGTGTACAGGAACAGATTCAGTCCCTGGTATTGCGCTGATGTCTACAGGGAAAAGCTAGTGATCGGAAAAAAGAGGGTGGCCCGATCCTTCATCGACCAGATCCGTCATATCGTCGAATTCAGCAGGGACGACATGTGTGGAGGACCCACACTCATCGGGGAGTTCGGGCTCATGTACAAGCTCCAGGATGGCAAGGCCTATCGGACAGGCGACTATACAAGGCACCTCCAGGCTCTGGACGCATACTATCGCGCGCTGGATGCCAATCTCGTGGGAGGCACGATCTGGAACTATGCCGCGGACAACAATAACCTCCACGGCGACAACTGGAACGAAGAGGACAATTCGATCTTCTCCCGCGATCAGCAGGATGATCCGAACGACATCAATTCCGGCGGACGCGCGGTCGGTGGATTCTGCAGACCGTACGCGGTGAGGACGGCGGGTGAGCCTTTGTCCATGAGCTTTGACAGCGGGAAGAAGACCTTTCGCTACAGTTTTCAACCAGACACGCGCATCTCCGCTCCGACCGAGATCTACGTGCCACGGTATCAATTCCCGAAGGGATACGACGTGGATCTCTCCGCGGGGAGCTTCTCCGTGAACGCGTTGGAGCAGCTTCTCCTGATCAAGGCTGAATCCGGGAACACGGTCACGGTTGTCATTACCGGAAAGCGACCGCGCTAGATCTCCGCCGCCACGTGGCCGTGGTAGTACCTGTCGCGCAGCTCCGTGATGGCGGTGTCCTGCAGGTAGTCGTCGAACCGCATGGCACGGTCGATCACGCCGCCGGGGCAGATCTCGATGATGCGGTTGGCAATGGAGGTGACGAACTCGTGGTCATGGCTTGCGAAAAGAAGGACGCCGCTGAAATCCACCAGGCCTTCGTCGAGTGACTCGATCGCCTCCAGGTCGAGGTGATTTGTCGGCTCGTCCAGGACGAGGCAATTGGCGGCCGACAGCATGAGCCGCGCGAGCATGCAGCGCACCCGCTCCCCGCCGGAGAGAACGCGCACGGGCTTCAGGCCCTCGTCGCCGGTGAAGAGCATGCGCCCGAGGAAGGAACGGACGAATGTCTCGTCGTCGGTGGGGCTGTACTGCGCGAGCCACTGCACGAGCGGCAGGTCGGACTCGAAAAGGCGCGCATTCTCCTTCGGGAAATACGACCACGCGATGGTCTGGCCCCACACGAAGGATCCGCTGTCAGCGGTGATCTCGCCGGTGAGCACACGGAAAAGCGCCGTCTTTGCCAGGTGCTCCTTGCCGACGAATGCGATCTTGTCGCCCCGGCCCACCGTGAGGTCGAAAGCGGAAAGCAGCGGTCGGCCTTCAAGGGATTTCGAAAGGCCCGTGATCTCGAGGACCCGGTCTCCCACCTCCCGCGCCGGCTTGAACCCCACGTAGGGAAAGCGTCTGCTGGAGGCGACGTAGTCATCCACATCGATCTTTTCCAGGATCTTCTTCCGCGACGTGGCCTGCCTGCTCTTGGACACGTTGGCCGCGAAACGGTGGATGAACTCCTTCAGGTCCTTGACTTTTTCCTCCCGGCGCTTCTTCTCGTCCTTCTGCTGCTGCGCGAGGATCCTGTTGATGCGGAACCAGAAGTCGTAGTTGCCCGCGTACATGCGCACCTGGCCGAAATCGATGTCGCAGGTATGCGTGCAGACGGCGTTCAGGAAGTGCCGGTCGTGAGACACGACCAGCACAATATTGGGGAAGTCGATGAGGAACTCCTCCAGCCAGGAAATGGAGCCAAGATCCAGTCCGTTCGTCGGCTCGTCGAGGAGCAGGATGTCGGGGTTGCCGAAAAGCGCCTGCGCCAGGAGCACGCGGACCTTCACTCCTTCGTCGACGTCCCGCATCAGCTTCGCATGCACAGCCTCCGGCGTGCCCAGCCCGGCCAGGAGGGTTGCCGCCTGTGCATCTGCCTCCCAGCCGCCGAGCTCCGCATACTCGGCTTCCAGCTCGCTTGCGCGCATGCCGTCTGCGTCGGTGAAGTTCTCCTTGGCATAGAGGGTTTCCCGCTCCCTGCCGACTGCGTGCAGGCGTCGTGAGCCCATGATCACGGTGTCCAGCACCCGGTGGTCTTCGAAGGCGAAGTGGTCCTGGCTCAGGACGGACATGCGCTTCCCGGCCCCCAGGATGATGTCGCCCGTGTCCGCTTCGAGCTCTCCGGAGAGGATCTTCAGGAACGACGACTTGCCGGAGCCGTTGGCCCCGATGATGCCATAGCAGTTGCCGGGTGTGAACTTGAGATTCACATCCTTGAACAGGATGCGATTGGCAAAAGAGAGCGTGAGGTTGGCGACGGTGATCATGGACTCACCGTTCTGGCAGAATTGCCCGCGCAATGCAAGGGGCGATCGTGCCACGACGCATATTTCTTCGCTTCCTCGATCGTCTGCCGGAAAATGTCCGGCCGGTCCGCGCTCTCACGCGCGAGAAAGCGTTTCAGATCGGGAAAGCGTTCTCCCGGCACAGGCGGGCGTACCAGCGGCCGCTGTCCTTGACCGTGCGTGCCTGGGTGGCGAAGTCCACGTGCACGAGACCGAAGCGCTTCGTAAACCCGAGGTTCCATTCGAAATTATCCATGAAGGACCACGTGAAGTATCCCTGGACGTCCGCCCCGTCCTTAATGGCCTGCCATACCGCCGCGGCGTGCCGGGACAGGTACTGTATCCGCGCCTCGTCGTGGACAGCGCCGTCCGCGCCAGGAAGGTCGTCCAGGGGCGTGCCATTCTCCGTGATGTAGATGGCCGGTCTGCCATAGTCGGCGTTCACGCGGACGAGCAATCGGTAGAGGCCCTCAGGATTGATCTCCCACTCTTCATAGCCGGGGCGTGGAACGAAAGGCCAGGCGACCTTGCGCACGTGCAGGAAATCGCCCTTGCGGTCGTGCGCGATGATCCGCCGCGTGTAGTAGTTGATGCCCAGGAAATCGATGGGAGTGCGCATGGCTTCCATATCCCCGGGTCTCACGTCGGGGGCATCGGCGCCGTACCATTCCCGCATGTCCGCCGGGTAGCCGCCCTTGAAAAGCGGGTCGAGGAACCAGCGGTTGAAGGCGCCGTCGTGTCGGCGGGCCGCGGCGATATCCTCAGGGCTCGACGATGCAGGCTCGACCCATTCGAGGTTCTGGACGATGCCGACCCTGGCTCCCACTCCGCCGGCAGACCTGATGACCGGCACCGCAAGACCGTGGGAGAGCATGATGACATGCGCCACCTGGAGCGCCGTGCGCAGGTCCGTCAGGCCGGGTGCATGAGCGCCGAAAAGATTCCCCACGAATGCCGATACCCACGGCTCGTTGTGCGTCATCCAATGCTTCACACGGTCCCCGAGATGCTCAGTGACCGTCCGCGCATAGTCCACGAACCGCATCGCGGTATCCCGATTCGTCCATCCGCCCGCGTCCTGCAGCGGCAGGGGGAGATCCCAATGGTACAGGGTCGCGTACGGCTCGATGCCGCGTGACATCATGGCATCGACGAGCCTGTCATAGAAGTCCAGGCCGGCCGGGTTCGGCGTGCCGCTGCTGACGGGAAAGATGCGCGGCCAGGCGATCGAAAACCGGTAGTGTTGCAGGCCGAGGCTTCTCATGAGGTCGAGGTCGGCCTCGAACCGATAATAGTGGTCGCATGTCGTGTCGCCCGTCGAGCCGTCGATGATGCGGCCCGGGGTGTGGGAGAAGGTGTCCCAGATGGACGGCCCCCGGCCGCCCTCCCGGACGCCGCCCTCGATCTGGTAGCTCGAGGTGGCAGCGCCCCAGGCAAAGCCGCGGGGGAAGGTGAGCGTTCGTGGTGTCGTCATTGTCTATCCTTTCACGGCGCCCGCTGTTGCGCCCGCGATGATCCAGCGGTTGAATATGAAATACAGGGCGATCGGGATCGCAGCGACCAGGAACATGCAGGCGAACTGCACGGCGTAGGCCGAGGAATACTGGCCCTGGAACCGGATGATGGCGAAGGGCAGCGTGCGCAGGCGATCGGAGGAGAGGAACGTGTAGGCCATGATGAACTCGTTCCAGTTGTT
>PMDT01000222.1 GCA_003154555.1 Spirochaetaceae bacterium | reverse complement strand
CTACGACCTGCAGCGCGCGGTGGATGTGTTCATCGACTTCATCGACCTGCTCAATAACTGGTATATCCGCCGGTCCCGACGGCGCTTCTGGAGATCCGGCACGGACGCCGACAAGCAGGAGGCGTACCACGCCCTCCACCAGGCGCTGATGAAGCTCATCCTCTGCGCNNTTCATCACCGAGGAGATGTACTCCAACCTTCGCAGCCCCTCGATGCCGGAGTCCGTTCACCTCTGCGACTTCCCGGTCTACGACGCCTCTCGACGCGACCCGGGCCTGGAGCGCCGCATGAAGGTGACGATGAAGACCGTGAGCATGGGCCGCAGCCTCCGCACCGACTATGCGCTGAAGATCCGCCAGCCTCTTTCAGCCTTGCATGTCGTCACCCGCGACCCCGATGAAAGAAGGATTCTCCAGGAGATGGAGGAGCTCATCAAGGACGAGCTCAACGTGAAGGCGGTCGTGTTCCGCGAGAACGAGGACGAGCTGGTGGAATACCGGGCGAAAGCCAACTTCCGCACGCTTGGAAAACAGCTGGGAAAGGATATGAAGGCCGCCGCGGCCGGCATCGAGCTTCTCACTCTATCCGACATCCACGCGCTTCTTGCGGGACAGGGCGTGGAGCTTGCCGTCGCGGATCGCACGTTCACGCTTACTCCGGACGGCGTGGAGATACAGAGGATCGAGAAGGAGAACCTGAAGGTCATCAACGAAGGCTCGCTGACCGTTGCCCTCGATCCTGCCCTTACGCCCGCCCTCGTGGAGGAGGGGCTTGTGCGCGATCTCGTGCGGGGCATCCAGAACCTGCGCAAGGACAGCGGCCTTGAAGTGACCGACCGCATTGAGCTTTTCCTGGCAGGGTCGGACTCGGTGCGCACCGCCGCGGAGCATTTCCGCGAGCACCTGCTTTCCGAGACGCTTGCCGTTTCCCTGACATGGCAGAAGACCGCGGACGCACAGGAAATAGATTGCGGAGAGGAATCCTGCTCCGTCTCGCTGAAGAAGGCGCCTGTATGAGCGCGACCCGCATGCCCTTTTCGATTTTTGCCCGCCGCCTGCCTTTCGCTCTGCTGGCGGCTGGACTGCTGTTGTGTGCCCTTGCGTCCTGCGCAACCGTGCCGCAGCGCAGTCCTTCGGAGTGGCTCGGTGCGCTGCCGGAGGATGCTACACTCTATGCCTCCTTTGCCGTTGCCGGTTCAACGGACCTGGTGAAAAAGGCGCTCAAGGATGCCGGCCCCGGCTCCCAGGACATTGCCACATTGGTCGATATGACAAAACGCCTCGTGTGCTCGGTGACGATCGAAAAGGGGAAGCCCGCGCAATTCTCGGTCCTTGCGCAGGGCGGGTATCCGGCGGGAATCATCAGCGGACGCCTGGCGGGAAACAAGGACTGGAGACAGGCAACCGGACCTTCGGGCAGGTATTTCGAGTGGCAGAAGGTCGGGATCCAGGTGAGCGTCCCGAACGGATCGCTCCTCCTGGCCTCCAACGGGGCCATCGATTCTTTGCTCGGTCGCTGGGGAGCGCCGATTCCCCTGACCATTCCTCCCGACGTGGCCCAGGACATGAAGACAGCGGACCTTGTCCTCTACATGCCCGAGCTTCCCGGGAACCTCGCCGAAAGCGCCGCGCAAAAAGGCATGAGGGTTCCCATCCAGGAGGTCTGGATGGACGCTGTGAAGGGCAAGGGCGGCTACGACATCTCCGGCACGGCTAACACCGGCTCCGAGCAGGAAGCGAAGCTCCTCACCCTCGTCCTCCGCCTCGGGATCGTGGCGTGGATGAAATCGGAGAACGTCCAGAACACGGCGGAGATCCTGAAGTCCATCAAGCTTTCACCAAGCGGCGTCCAGGTGAAGCTCACGGGCCTCCATTTCTCACAGGACCAGATCATCCCCATGTTTCTTTCCCTGGTGAAAAACCTCTCCCCGGCACCGCCGCCTCCCGCTGCCGCCCCGGAAGCAGAATAGTGGTCTCGGGCACGACAATCGTCATCGATTACGGGGCGGGGAACCTGAAGAGCGTGGAGAACGCTCTCCGCCACCTTGGTGCCTCGTTCCTCACGACCAGTCTGCCTTCGGATCTCGACAAGGCGGAGCGCGTCATCTTTCCCGGCGTCGGCGAGGCAGCGGCCTCCATGGCGGAGCTTCGGAGGACCGGGCTGGACGAAGCGATTCGTTCCTATGTCGCAGCGGGTCGGAAGCTCCTCGGGATCTGCATCGGCTGCCAGGTGATCTTCGAGCGCTCCGAGGAGCGCGCAACGGAGTGCCTGGGCCTTTTCCCGGGAGAGGTGCGCCGCTTTCCCGCGGGGTCCGGCCTGAAGGTCCCCCACATGGGGTGGAACACGGTGCACTTCACGCGCGCCCACCCCGTGTTCGACGGCATCCCCCAGGATTCGTCGTTCTATTTCGTGCACTCCTACTATCCCGCGCCGGCAGACCCCGAAATGATCGCGGGAGTGACCGAGTACGGCAGCCCCTTCGCATCCTGTATAGCGCAGGGCAACCTCGTGGCTTTCCAGTTCCACCTGGAGAAATCGGGTCCCCTCGGCCTGAAGCTCCTCTCCAATTTTCTTTCGTGGGACGGAAGCGGAACGCGGAGCCAGAGCGGCGCTCCCTACACGGTGCTGGGCGCCCGCCCGGGGGCTCCCCATGCTTGAGAAGCGCATCATCGTATGCCTCGACGTGAAGGATGGCAGGACGACGAAGGGCATCAGGTTCAAGGAGAATGTCGATGTCGGGGACCCCGTGGAGATGGCGCGTGTCTACTACGAGGAAGGGGTCGACGAGCTTGTCTTTTATGACATCACCGCGTCCGCCGAACGGCGCAAAATCCGCATCGACACGGTGCGGCGGGTGGCGGAGCAGGTCTTCATTCCTTTCTCCGTGGGCGGCGGCATCTCTACCGTCGAAGAGATGAGGGAGGTCCTCCTGGCCGGAGCGGAGAAAGTGAGCGTCAACTCTTCTGCCGTGCGCAATCCCGGGATCATTGCCGGCGGCGCGGCCATGTATGGCAGCCAGTGCGTCGTGCTGGGCATGGATATCGCGCGGGATCCGGCCATGCCCTGCGGCTATGGGGTGGTTATCGACGGGGGCCGCACGGTGACCGGCCTGGACGCCCTGGCCTGGGCCCGAAAGGCGGAGAAGCTGGGCGCGGGGGAAATCGTTCTGAACTCGATCGATGCGGATGGCACCAAGGCAGGCTACGAGCTCACCGCAACCGCGCTGATCTCGCACGGGGTGGAGATCCCCGTCGTGGCATCAGGCGGGGCAGGGACACCCGAGCACCTCCTGGCAGTCTTTCGCGACGGGGGGGCGGATGCCGCGCTGGTGGCCTCCATGGTGCATTACGGCACCTACAGTATTTCGGGCATCAAGGGATTCCTGGCGGCAAACGGCCTGCCCATCAGGAAGACCTGACCCGGCCTTCGGGAAACGACGCACGGGGCCGTGAGCGCGGTCTGCGCGGC
>PMDT01000389.1 GCA_003154555.1 Spirochaetaceae bacterium | reverse complement strand
TGCGCCAGATGGGTTTCGACCGCGTATTCGACACGAACTTCACGGCCGACCTCACGATCATGGAGGAAGGCACGGAGCTCCTCACCCGGCTGAAAAATGCCCTGGTGGACAAGAAGCAGGTCGCCCTGCCGATGTTTACAAGCTGCTCGCCGGGCTGGATCGGCTATGCCGAGCACTTCTGGCCCGAGATACTGCCCAACATCTCCACGTGCAAGTCGCCGCAGCAGATGTTCGGAGCTGTTGCCAAGACCTACTTCGCGGAGAAGATCGGCAAAAAGGCGGAGGACATCTTCGTCGTGTCCGTCATGCCGTGCACGGCAAAGAAGTACGAATCGCAGCGGCCCGAGATGAACGCCAGCGGGCAGCGGGACGTCGACGTGGTGCTGACGACGCGTGAGCTGGGCAAGATGATCCGCCAGGCGGGCATCGACTTCGGCGCGCTGGCCGACGGGAAGATGGACAGCATCCTCGGCGAATCCTCGGGCGCCGCGGACATCTTTGCCAACACCGGCGGAGTCATGGAGGCGGCGCTGCGGACGGTGTATGAGATCGTCACCGGCCGGCAGCTTCCGTTCGAGAACCTGCACGTCACACCGATCATGGGCCTCACCGGTCTGAAAGAGGCCGCGGTGAAAATCGAAGGCACGGTGCCGGCGTGGTCGTTCCTGGAGGGAGTGACCGTGAAGGTCGCTGTCGCGCACGGGCTGGGCAACGCGCGCATCCTGATAGAGAAGATCAAGGCCGGCGCGCAGTACCACTTCGTGGAAGTCATGACCTGTCCGGGCGGGTGTATCGGCGGCGGCGGGCAGCCGCGCCTCACGACCGACGATGTGCGCAAGGCGCGCATGGCGGCGATCTACAAGGAGGACGAGGGCAAGCCGATCCGCAAGTCGCACAACAACCCGGAGGTGACGGCGATCTACGAGGAGTACCTCAAGAAGCCGCTCGGAGAGAAATCGCACCATCTCCTCCACACGACCTACACCCCGCGGGAGAAGGTCTAGGGAGGTCTGCGGGCGCGGAGTCCGACATGGGCATCGTCTCGACAATCCCCGAGAAATGCAGGCGCTGCTACGCGTGCGTGCGCGAATGCCCCGTGAAGGCCATCAAGGTCATCGCGGGGCAGGCCACGGTCATCGAGGAGCAGTGCATTGCATGCGGGAACTGCGTGAAGGTCTGCACGCAGAAGGCCAAGCGCATCGAGGATGCCACCATGCTCGTGACGCGTTTGTTGAAGGAGGGCGAGCACAAATCCGCCGGGTACGTCGGCGACAAATCCGCCGGGTACGTCGGCGACAAATCCGCCGGGTACGTCGGCGGCATTTTCGCGTGCATTGCCCCCTCCTTCCCCGTGGCCTTTGCGCAGACCAGCCCGGGCAGGATCGTGAGCGCGCTGCGCCACCTGGGTTTCGCGAAGGTCTGGGAGGTCGCATTCGGCGCGGAGCTCGTGAGCCGTGAGTTCGCGCGCCTGGCGCGCGAGGCAACGCGCAGCGGCAAGGCGGTAGTGAGCACGCCGTGCCCGGCAATCGTCTCCTATGTCCAGAAGTACATGCCCCGGCTGCAGGGATCGCTCGCTCCTGTCGTCTCCCCGATGATCGCCACCGCGCGCGCCATCCGGGCGCGGCATGGCCCAGAGGTCCGCATCGTCTTCATCGGCCCGTGCATCGCGAAGAAGGCGGAGATCAAGGACCCCTTCGTCCAGGGCACGGTCGACGCGGTCCTCACGTATGAAGAGCTCCTGTCGATGTTCGACGCGGCGGGCATCGACCCGGCGAAGGAGCCGGAGTCCGAGCTTGACGGCCCCTCGGCGTACCTGGGCAGGACCATACCCATCTCCGGTGGTCTCCTGCGCGCTGCGGGATTCGACGTGGACATCTTGCAGAACCACGTGATGGTCACGGAAGGCAAGGATCGTGTCCTGCCGGCGCTGAAGGAGCTCGCGGACGGCAAGAGCAAGGCGCGCGTCCTGGACGTGCTCTTCTGCGAAGGCTGCATCAACGGGCCCAAGATGACGAATGCCATGAGCGTCTTCGCGCGCAAGGAGATGCTCACGGATCACATCAACGCGCAGAACAGGACGGTGGCCAGCCGCGACGTCCTGGAGAGCCTTGCGGAGTTCGAAACGACCGATCTCAGTCGCGGCTACGCGGAGCAGGCGGTCGTCCTGCCGCAGCCCACCGAGGAGCAGATCGAGGCCACCCTGCGGCTCATGCGCAAGTTCGGGCCTGAAGACCAGCTCAACTGCGGCTCCTGCGGGTACCCCTCCTGCCGCGACAAGGCCGTGGCGGTGTGGCAGGGTTTTGCGGAGCCCAGCATGTGCCTGCCCTACCTGGTGGAGGAGCTTGAATCGACGCTGGCGGTGCTCCAGAGATCGCACCAGGCAACGCAGGACAGGCTCGTGCAGACCGAGAGGCTCGCGTCCATGGGACAGATCTCAGCAGGCGTCGCCCACGAGATCAACAATCCCCTGTCGACGATCCTCCTGTATTCGCACATGCTCCTGAAGGCGCATCGGGAAGGCGACCCNNGACACGATGAACATGAAGCTCGCCGAGTTTGTCGCTGACGACAGAGGGGCCGTCTCCGGCGCCCCCCCTGTCAGGGTCCGCGCGGAGATCGACCCGTCGCTGCCCCTGGCGACCGTGGACGGGGAGCAGATCAGGCAGATGATCGCGAATCTTGTGCAGAACGGCGTCGATGCGGTGGCGCAGCGCGTGGCATCCGGCGATAAATCCGCCGCCGCCGCACCCGGCGAGGTGATCGTTTCCGCCGGGCTTTCCGCGGCGCGCGACATGGTGCTCCTGCGTGTTTCAGACAACGGCGCCGGCATGCCCGATGACGTGGTGAAGGATATCTTCACCCCCTTCTACACGACGAAGCAGCTCGGGCAGGGCACCGGCATGGGGTTGTCCATCGTCTACGGGGTCGTGAAAATGCATGCAGGGGAAATCACGGTGGACAGCGCGGTCGGGAAGGGGACAACGTTCCTCGTGCGGATCCCCGTCGGCGGGAATGCGAAAGAGGCAAGCCATGAGCTCGGAACAGACGATACTGCTGGTTGATGATGACGCTGATTTCGTGGAGATGAACCGGCTTCTGCTCGAACAGCACGGCTATGCCGTGCGCGTGGCGTACAGCGGGCGGCAGTGCCTGGACTCGGTCGCCGCCGGCCGACCCGACATCATCATCCTCGACATGGTCATGGAGCATCCCAGCGACGGCTTCGACGTCTCGCGGACGCTGCGCAACTCGGAGCACACGAAGTGCATCCCGCTGGTCATGATCACCTCGGCGAACGACAGCATCCCCTTCCGCCTCGAGCCGGACCGGACGTGGCTGCCGGTGGACGCGCTGCTGGAAAAGCCCGTGGATCCGCAGCTCCTGCTCGCGGTCGTGGACAAGGTGCTGAAGGGCGGCTCTGGATGACGCCCCTGATCGCGCTCGTGGACGACGACGGTGATTTCCTGGACCTCGAGCGCCGCATCGTGGAAAGCGGCGGCTATCGCGCGGCCTGCTTTTCCGACCCGCATGCCGCCCTGGCCGCGCTCACGGAGGCTGCCGCGGGCGACCGTCCCGCGCTCCTGATCACCGACCTGATGATGAGTGCGCTGGACGCCGGTTTCAGCCTTGCGCGGGCAGTGAAGTCCGATCCCCGCAGCGCGGGCATCCCCGTCATCATCATCTCGGCGGTTGCCAGTCAGAAGGGCTTCGATTTCCATCCCCGGTCCGCCACCGACCTTGCGTCCATGTCGGCAGATGCCTTTTTTGACAAGCCCGTTTCTCCCCCCCTCCTGCTCGCGCGCGTGAAAGAGCTGCTGGGGTGAGCGACCCGGCGGCGTCCCCCGCTCCTTCATCCAGCCCGCGCCAGGAGCCCGCACGCGCCGAGCGCATCCTCGTGGTCGATGACGAGCTGGGCGTGCGCGAGGGATGCCGGAAGATACTCGCCGCGGAGGGGTACGACGTCCTGACCGCGGGGGACGGCAAGGCGGGGCTCGAGCAGCTCATCGAGCGCGGACCCTTTTCCGTTCTCCTCGTGGACCTGCAGATGCCCCGGATGTCGGGCCTGGAGCTCATGCAGGAAGCGCGCCACCGGGACCCCGATATCGTGCCCATCATCATCACCGCGCATGCCACCCTGGACACCGCAATGGAAGGCACGAGGCAGGGCGCGTACAGCTATATCCCGAAACCCTTTACACCGGACGAGCTCCTCCTTGCCATCAAGAACGGGCTGGAAAAACGCGCCCTGTCGCGGGAGGCGCGGCGGCTGCGCGAGGAGCGGGAAAAGAGGCTCCTCGAGGTGGCGGCGGAGCGCTCGCGCAGCAACACGATCATCGCCGCGATGACGGATGGCATCCTCGTGATCAACCGCGAAAAACTCGTGGTCCTGCGCAATAATGCCGCGGCACGCATCCTCCCGGATTGCGCGCACCTGCCGCTTCCCTTCGCCTTGAGCGAGATCGCAAGCTCCGACGTGCGGGAGATCGTGAACGTCGTCCTCGATTCACCGGGAGGCTTCATGATCCTCTCCCGGCAGATCCCGCTTGGTGCTTTCACTTACCTCGTGAACGTGAGCCCGGTCATCGAGCCTGGTGGGGAGACCTCGGGAGCGGTGGCCGTGTTCAGCGACGTCACGGCGCTCGCCAAGCTCGATACCGCCAAATCGATGTTTGTATCGCTCGTCGCGCACGAGGTCAAGAGCCCGCTCGCCGCCACGGAGGGCTGGCTCTCCCTGGTCCTGAGCGGCATGCTGAAGCAGGACGCGGCGGAGGAGAAGCGCATGATCGAGCGGGCTCTCTTGCGCGTGCGCACCCTGCGCGGCATGGTGAACGAGCT
>PMDT01000121.1:9088-9709 GCA_003154555.1 Spirochaetaceae bacterium | reverse complement strand
CCGCGGAGAACCCCTGGGCATAAAACCCCTCGGCCTTGAGGAACTTCACGTAGCGTTCGAGGTCCGTCTCCACGTGCGCGCGGAGATTCTCCATGCCCTCGGCTCCCTTGAACCGGTCCGCGTCGATGATGCCGGCCTCGATGAAGAACCAGTTGCGGAAAGTGTCCCCGAACACCTTTCGTACGCTGAAGAGCGTGTGGAGGCCCGTGCCGTTGAACCCCGACACCAGGATCACCGCGGTTTTTCCCTTGGGATCGAATCGCAGGTGGGGCTTGCGTTTTTCCCCGATGCCCGGCCCGATGGCGACGGGCGGCGCAGCCGTTTCCTCGTCCGCCACCGCGGTCATCAGGTGATCAAGCCGGGCAAGCCGCCTGCCGGTGTGCCGATAGAAGCGCTTGATCAGGATGGCAACTGCCACCACCGAGCCGGTGACAAGGAGCGTGATCCAGCCGCCTTCCCCGAACTTGAGCACCACCTGGGAGATGAGGATGAACCCGGTGAGGAGGAGGCCGAACCCGTTGATGAGGATCTTCCTCTTCCAGGTGCGGACAGTCTTCCGCTCCTTCCACCAATGCCGGACCATCCCTGTCTGGGACAGGCAGAAAGTGATGAAGACGTTGA
>PMDT01000121.1:8313-9041 GCA_003154555.1 Spirochaetaceae bacterium | reverse complement strand
TCGAGCGACATGTTGGCGAGGACCCGCGGGCCGTCGAGGAATCCCGTCTGCGCCGCCACGAAGAGCAGCACCGCTTCCGAGACAAGGGTCACGAGAACGAACGCGTAACCGGGGGCGCCCCACCCGGCGGCAATCCGCTCCATGAGCGTGGCGTTCAGCGTCTTTCCCGGTACCTTGGACACGCCGAAAAGCAGGTAACCGATCATGAGCCCGGCCGCCATGAAGGCGAGGGAGATGGCCATGTAGCGCATCGTGCGCTTGGCGGTCGCCACCCGCGGCTCCCGCAGGATGGGAAGGCCGTTGCTCACCGCCTCGATGCNNGTGCCCGCGCCCATGCTGTAGGCGCGAAGTATCAGGACGAACACGCCGAATGTTCCCAGCTGCGTTGCCGCGGCGCCGGTCTCCCGGACGGTCGTGTTTGCCACGGTGGCCATCTCCGGCAGGTGCGCCCCGATTGCATAGAGCACCGCGAATGTGTGCGTCACCAGGAAGAGCAGGAAGATGGGCACCAGCGGCGCCACCGATTCCTTGACGCCGCGGAGGTTCAGCACGGTAAGTCCGAGAACACCTGCCACGGCGAGTGCGATTTTCAACGGCTGCAGCGCGAGGGGAAGGAAGCTGAAGATTGCATCGGTGCCGCTGGCGATGGAAAGCGTGATGGTGAGGACATAGTCGATGAGGAGCGCGCAGCCCGAGATCATGCCGACGGTCGGGGAGAGCAGCTTGCT
>PMDT01000121.1:0-8301 GCA_003154555.1 Spirochaetaceae bacterium | reverse complement strand
GAAAGGAACGACTCCTCGGGGCCGTAGTTGGCCGATGAGAGGCCGTCCGCGCCCAGACCCACCCACGCAAAGAAGGCGATCAGCGAGAGCTTGTGAAAAAGATTCGGGTCGCGGATGTCCCGGGCGCCGCCAATGACGGCGGTGCGCAGCCTTTCGATTATTTTCGTACGCGGTTGTTTGCTCATGGAGACGCGGCGGGTACTTTACCCGCTCGGGAGAAGGTGTTCAAGCGACGTCGGACGGGGGGGCGCCGGGGCCGTCAACGGGCGGGCGGTGTGTCAAGCTCCTCGCCATGGCCGGTAATGGAAAAGACGACACGCTCGCAGATGTTGCCCACACGGTCGGCGACCCGCTCGAGGTTATGGGCAACCCAGGTGAGGCGCGTGGCCTGGTCTGTCGTCTTGGGATCGGACATGATGAAGTGCGTGAGGTCGCGGTAAATGCGCGCGTACAGCTCGTCCACCTCCTCATCCTCCTTCGGGATGGCCCGCGCGGCGGCCACGTCCTGGCGCAGGAAGGCCTCCAGGGCGCGGTGGAGCATGTCGCAGGCCTTCACGGCCATGCGCGGGATGTCCACCAGCGGCTTGATCAGGAGCTCGTCGCCGATCATGACGGCCACCGTGGCGATTCCCTTGGCATAGTCGGCCATTCGCTCCAGCTCCGAGGCGATCTCCAGGATGGAGGCGAGCGTGCGGAGGTCCCCCGCCATNNACCGCGCGTTCCGCCATCGCGCCAAGCTCGATGATTTCATCCTGCAGCCGGCGCAGGTCGTGCTCAAACTTTTCCCTCGGCATGGCTCCTCCTTGGGTGGACGTCACCGCGCCCGCGGGGCCACGCGGCCCTTCCGCGGCATCCCGCGGAGTTTCGCCGCAGGCTCCCGTCTCACCCGAATCTCCCGGTAATATAATCTTCGGTTCGCCGGTCGGCCGGGCTCGTAAAAATCTGCTGCGTCGCATCGAACTCCGCGAGAATCCCCGCGTGGCGCTCGTTCAGCCAGAAAAAGCCCGTGCGGTCAGAGACGCGGGCCGCCTGCTGCATGTNNTGCGTGACGATGACGATCGTGTACCTCTCCTTCAGCGCCCGCATGAGCTCCTCCATCCGCAGCGTGGCGATGGGGTCCAGCGCGGAGCACGGCTCATCCATGAGGATCACCTCCGGGGCCACCGCGATCACCCGCGCGATGCAGAGGCGCTGCTGCTGCCCGAGGGAGAGTGAGAGCGCATCCTGGTGCAGCGAATCCTTCAGCTCATCCCACAGGTCCGCGCCGCGGAGGCTCTTTTCCACCACGTCGGCAAGGGCGCGCCCCCGGTGGGTCCCGATGACCCGGGGGCCGAAGGCGACATTGTCGAAGATGGTCTGCGGGAACGGGTTGGGCCGCTGGAAGACCATGCCCACCCGCTTGCGCAGATCCACGACGTCGGTGCCGGGCCGATAGATGTCGCTGCCGTCGAGGCTCACCTTCCCTTCCACGAGGCTGCCGGGGATGGTGTCGTTCATGCGGTTCAGGCAGCGCAGGAATGTCGATTTTCCGCACCCCGACGGACCGATGAGCGCGGTGATCTGCCTCTCCTCGACGGTCATGGAGATGTCCTGCAGCGCAAGCCGCGCGCCGTAGTGGACCGTGAGGTTACGCACGACGATGCCGCCCATCAGCCGAACCTTCCCGTGATGTAGTCCTCCGTCTGCTTCACCTTCGGGGCGGTGAACACTTCGGGACCCTCGCCCCATTCCACCAGCTCGCCGGCAAGGAAGAATGCCGCAACGTCGGCAATGCGCGCCGCCTGCTGGACGCTGTGCGGCACGATCACCACCGCGTAGTCTTTCTTCAGGGCGTAGAGGGACTCTTCAACCTTGGCCGTGGAGATGGGGTCGAGGCCGGAGGTGGGCTCGTCCAGCAGGAGGATTTCGGGCTCCAGCGCGAGGCTCCGCGCGATGCAGAGGCGCTGCTGCTGCCCGCCGGAGAGGCTCAGCGCCGGCGCATCCAGGCGATCCCTGACCTCTGTCCAGAGGGCTGCCTGCGTGAGGCTGCGCTCCACGATCTCCGACAGGCGGGACGTATTCCGTTCCCCGGCCAGCCGGGGACCGTAGACGACATTCTCACGGACGGTGCCCGGCAGGGGGAGCGGAAGGGCAAAGACCATTCCGACCCTGCGGCGCAGCCCCGTGACGTCCGTGCCGGGGGTGTAGATGTCCTCGCCGTCCAGGAGGATGCGGCCGGTCATCTGCGTGTCCTCCACCAGGTCGTTCAGCCTGTTCACCAGGCGCATGAGGGTGGTCTTTCCCCCGCCCGCGGGACCGAAAAGGACGGTCACGGCGCGGTCCGGCACCGACAGGGTCACGCCGTTGAGCATCTGCCGGCGGGAGTACCAGTAGCTCACGCCTTCGATGCGGATCTTCGGCTCACGGCCGGCGTAGGAGGAGGCGGGCGTGCGGTGCGCCGCCGTGCGCTCCACCGCGCCCTGCGTGGAGTTCGGCGCTACCATTGCCGCTTCCTCCTGAAGTGCCGCCGGATGACTGACGCCACGATGTTGAGCGAGAGGACGAGCGCCAGCAGGACGAGCGCCGTGCCGTACTGTATGGAAAGCGGCATGCCCGGCACCTGCGTGCTGATGACGTACAGGTGATAGGGGAGGGTCATTGTCTGGTCCATCGGCGAGCTGGGGAGTCGCGGCAGGTAGAACGCGGCGACAGTGAACAGGATCGGGGCTGTCTCCCCCGCGGCGCGCAGCAGCCCGAGGATCACGCCCGTGATGATGCCGGGCAGGGCCTGGGGCAGGACGATGGTACGGATGCCCTGCCAGCGCGTGCCTCCCAGGCTGGCGGAGACCGTGCGGAACTCCTGCGGCACGGCGCGCAGGGCTTCTTCCGCCGTGCTGATGATGACGGGCAGGGTCATGATGGCCAGCGTGAGCGACCCGGCGAGTATCGATGTGCCGAACCGGAAGAACAGGACAAACATGCCCAGGCCGAAAAGGCCATACACTATAGAAGGAATACCGGCGAGATTGACGATCGCCAGCCTGATGGCGCGGGTGAGCCGCGTGTCCCGTGCGTATTCGGACAGGTACACCGCGCCGCCGACCCCGATGGGTACCGCCACCAGCGCCGTGCCGAGCGTGAGGAGAAGCGTGCCGACGATGGCCGGGAGAATACCGCCCTCCTTCATGCCCCCGTGCGGCATCGTGGTGAGGAACTGCCAGTTGATGGCCACGATTCCCCGGGCGACGATCACCCCGATCACGAGAAGGATCGGCACGACGACCACGAAGGTGATGAGCCCCAGGAATGCGAATCCCAGCCGCTGGACGAGGGCCCTGTTCACCGCAGTCCCCCTTTGCGCTTCTTCTGGAAGATCGCGGAGGCCGCGGCAAGATTGATGAGGAACGTGAGGATGAACAGGATGATGCCGATGCCGAAGAGCATGTGATAGTGCGTGCTGCCCCGGGCAACCTCGCCCATCTCCGCGGCAATGGTTGCCGTCATCGTGCGGATGGGGCGGAACAGGGAGACAAGCGATGTCGGCATGACCGCCGCGTTGCCGGTGACCATCATCACCGCCATCGTCTCACCGATTGCCCGGCCCATGCCCAGCATGACCGCCGTGAGAATGCCCGAGCGGGCTCCGGGCACGACGACCCGCCAGATCGTCTGCCAGCGGGTGGCCCCCATTGCGAGCCCCGCGTCCCGCAGGCTCCTGGGCACGGAATCCAGGGCGTCTTCCGCGACGGTGATGATGGTCGGCAGCGCCATGTAGGCAAGGATGAGCGCCCCGGAGAATGCCGTGAGACCCGTGGGCGCTCCCAGCACTTCCCGCACGAGCGGGGCGACGAATGTCATGCCGAAGAATCCCAGCACCACGGAAGGCACGCCCGCCAGGACCTCGATGACCGGCTTCAGGATCTCACGCGTCCACTGCGGCGCAACCTCCCGGACGAACACCGCGGTCGCGACGCCCAGGGGGAGCGCGATGACGATGGCGAGCAGCGTCACCAGGAGCGATCCCAATATCAGCGGCAGCGTGCCGAAGAAGCCGTACGTGGGATACCAGTGGGTGGAGAAAAGCGCTGCCGGAGAAACCTGGAAAAAGGCAGGCAAACCCTCCCGCAGCAGGAAAAGGAAGATGAGCAGCACGAAGCCGATGGTCGAAAAGCCGAGAACGCGGATAAGCGTCTCCAGCGCGAACTCGGAGACGCGCGTCCGTCGCCTGAGCCGCGTCGGGCCGGACGCTCGCGTTTTCACGGTCGACGGATTGCTCATTGCCCGCTCCCCGCGAGCGGCACGAAACCCAGCGGCGTGACGAGCTCCTGGCCATCGGTCCTCACCCAGTCCAGGTATTCCCTGACCAGGCCCGTCGGCTGCCCGGCCGTGTACATGTAGAGAGGCCGGGAAATGGGGTAGCTCTTGTCCAGGACCGTCCGCGCGGAGGGCAGCACGTAGGGGCCGTCGGCCGTGCGCGCAACAGCGATCATCTTCTGGTCGGCGGTGACGTAGCCCAGGCCGTCATACCCGATGGCATTGGGGTTCTGGCGTATCTCCGCGCTGATGCCCTCCGATGACGGCATCAGGAGCGTCTCCGGCGAAAAGAGCGCCGTGCCTTTTGCATCGCCACCACGCAACACCTGCTCCAGGAAATAGACGTAGGTGCCGGAATTGGATTCGCGCGACAGAAGGACCACGGGTCGGTCTTCTCCACCGATCGCGCTCCACCGTGTGACCGCCCCGACGTACATGCTGGCGATCTGGCCCAGGGTGAGCCCGTTGACGGGGTTGTGCGGGTTTTCCACAACAGCGATGGCGTCCAGCGCGACGGTGAACCTGACAGGCTCGATGCCGTTCTTTCGCGCCTGGGCGATCTCCTCCGCCGACATCTCACGTGACGCATTGGCGATCTGGATGGTGCCGTTGATAAGGGACGCGATGCCCGTGCCCGAGCCGCCGCCGGTGACGGAGATGCGCACCTGCGGCCGCAGCGTCATGTAGCGCTCCGCCCAGGCAAGGGCGAGGTTCACAAGTGTATCGGATCCAGTGTTCTGGAGGGACAGGACGGGTTGCGGGGCACCGGTCGCCTTCCCTGACCTCCCGCCCGCGCATCCTGCAATGAATGCCGCTGACAGACAGACCACGGCCAGCATCCGCGTGCATCCCTTGCCCGACACGGGTGGCAGTGTTGTCGATTACCGGACCGGTGTCAAGAAAGCCCGCTTCGCGCGGGCGGGCCTCTGTGCGTCAGCGTACGGACGCCCGGCCCTGAAATGCGGAATCTCTGATCGAGACATTTGTGTTTCAACATTCCACGAGGAGGAATCATGAAAAAGATTATCGGAATTGTCGGGGCCATCTCCCTGCTTTTGCTTGTGCTTGCAGGCTGCAGCAACCTGTTCACGGGAGCTGACGCCATTGTCGGCAGCTGGCAGCAGGCGTCCGTCAATGGATCAACTCCGGTGCTCGTCACCGTTGTCACCTTCACCGCGACGACCTACACCGGGTCCACTGCCGGCGTCACGGCGAACTCGGGAGTCTGGTCGCGAAGCGGCAGCGCTTACACGCTCACGGGGTCGTTCTTCGGCTTTATCGCCACCAGCACCACCATCACACCAACATTCAGCAATTGGAACAACACGCTGACCTATACCGACAGCAGCGGCTACGTCGAAATCTACAATAGACAGTAACTGATCCTCAGAGACCTCCACCAGCAGGCCGTGTAAAAGGCCTGCTGGGTGGATCCCGCGCCGGAGATGGCAATTGCGAACCCCATGCACGGGACATCGCCGCCAGACTCAGCCGATTTCTTTCCGCGCCGCGCGCGCCTTTCGGATCTCTTCATTCAACGCGTCACGCAACCACTCCCGTTCGCGCTCGGAGAGGTTCTCACCGAAGCGGAGCGTGGTGATGCCGACATCGAGGGTGAGCCGACTGCCGGACCGGCTGCGGTCGCGGGAGCGCGGCAGGTCGCCCCAGCCGCGGTCGCGGCGATAACGGCCCATGTCCCCCCACGCGTCGCCCCACATGCCTCGCGACCGGGAGCGCGACATGCGCCCCTCTTCGATCCGGCACGTCCCCACGTCCTCCAGGGGCACGGAGCGCCGGCGGGAGAAGAAGAATAGCCGCCGCGTCCACGAAAGCCCGGCCTGACCCACTTCGATCCCCAGTTTCCCGAATATCGACGAGACGATCCAGGAGATCGAGCTCAGGCCCATGATGATGAACGGAAGCGACATGAGCGTCGTGGACAGGATCCTGCCGCTGCGGAACGAGGAGGAGGACCAGAAGCCGCCGAACATGATCCAGAAGAAGATGAAGCCGCCGAATGCGGGCGCCCCCCGGCCCCTGCCGCCGCCGGGGATGAGGAAGCTTACCGTGTCTCCCTCCACGCTGCGCAGGATCCGCGAGCCGCCCGGCGGCCGATCCAGGGGGACCGTGGACGTCGATCCATCCTGCTCCGCCGTCCGCGGCTGCTGCACCTGCGGCTGCAGGCGATGCTCAAGGAGCTCAATTGCGTCATCGATGGAAAGCGTGCGCCTGGATTCGTCCGGCTCCAGCCAGTTGCCCAGAACGCGTGACAGCCCCGCGGAGGAGATCTCGATCACCGAGGCAAAATCGACCTTCATTTCCTTCACGGGCAGGTCCGCCGGGTTCCTGTGGGTGAGCAGGAAGAGCAGGGTGGCCGCCACCGCGTACAGGTCAGAGCGCGCGCTCGCCCGGCCGACGAACTGCTCCATGGGCGTATAGCCCGGCGTGCCGACGATGGTGTTGGTGACAACCATGGACAGCCTGATGGCGTCCTGCACGCCGCCGAAGTCCAGCAGGAATATCTCACTGTCGACGCGCTGGACGATGTTGCGGGGGTTGATGTCACGGTGGATCACCGGCGGCCGCAGTGAATGGAGGTACGAGACGACTTCCACGAGCTGGCGGCCGATCCCGCGGATCTGCTCCTCTGTCCCGCGCCACCCGTTGTCCACCATCTCCTGCAGATCGGTGCCGTCGATGTACTGCCGCACCAGGACAAACCGGGGGTCTCCCGCGAGGTCCGCCCTGAAGGAATCCACGTACGCGGGTATCCGCGCGTGGTGCAGGGACTTCAGCACAGCGGCCTCACGCTCGAAGAGCTCGACCGTCTTCCAGTCCGCCACGAGGCCGAGATGCAGCAGCCGGACGGCCACCGGGAGGCCGGTGGCCGTGTCCCGGGCAAGGTACGTCGCACCCGCGGGGCTCCTCCCCAGCTCCCGGACGATCTCGTAGCGCTCGGAGAGCAGCTCACCCGGGCTCATAGGGCAGTCCTAGTCTCAGGTTCCATCCGTCCTGTCCTTCACGGCCTGCCAGGCATCGGCAAAGGTCTGAAAGCAGACGTCCGCCTCGGCCGACCTGTCGCGGGAGGCGAGCTCGGAGATGAAAGCAACGGTGATTCCCGCCATGCGCGCAGCGGCAATCCCGGGACGCGAGTCTTCGAAGACCAGCGCCTCGGAGGCCTCAACGTGCAGCAGGTCCAGCGCGCGCAGGTAACCCTCCGGATGCGGTTTTCCACGGGCGCAATCCTCGTCGCAGAGAACGGCGGCAAAGCCGTCCTCGGACATGCCGATGGACTCCATGACCATTTGCAGCTCATCGCGGCTGGAGCCGGTCACGATGGCCTGGGGCACCGCCAGCGCGAACATCAGGTCCAATCCGGTGCCAGTGAGGGGTTTCCGCCGGCGCAGGGACTCCCTCTTCACCTCCATGAACCTCCTCCAGATCTCGGGACGCCGCCCGTCGAGCCCGCGATTCTCCTCGAGCCAGTCGAAAACTCCGCTCCAGGGCAGACCGTGAAGGAGCTCCTGTTCGAGGGGGGTGAGATGAACCTCGAACTCGCCCAGGAGGAGGCCCGCGAACAGCTCTTCATTGATTCGCTCAGTTCCGACGATGGTATTGTCGAAATCATAGATGAGGGCCCGAATTCGGGGGGGAAGCGGCTTCTCCCGGGGAGGTGTCTGCATGGCAGGTTTACTATAGAAAAAAAACTGAAGGTTGCCGATGGGTGTGATACATTGATCAGTGAGAAGGACTAATACGCATGCGGTTGAAAAACTACAATGAAGACCTCGTCCTGGAGACGGTGAAGATCGTCCTCAGGGACCGGAAGGAAGTCTCTCCTTCCCGCGCCTTTGTGCTTGACGTGGCGGCGTACGCGTTGAACCGGATTCCGCCCAAGTACATCACAAGCGAGCGCGGTTTCACCCGGGAGGTCGTCCATGCAAGCGACGACAACGGGGCGGAAGGAGGGAAGCTCCTCAACATCATCGAGCTGATCACCCTCGTCAA
>PMDT01000260.1 GCA_003154555.1 Spirochaetaceae bacterium | reverse complement strand
CCATCTACGAGCAGATCCGCCAGTACGTTGCGGAGCGCAAGAGCGAGCGGGCGAGCTACCTCGACCGGGTGAAAGAGGCCATCACCGACGAGGCCCATGATGCCCGCATCGACATCGAGATCGAAACCCGCGCCAAACACTTCTACTCCATCTACCAGAAGATGCGCCGCCGGGGCAAGCCGCTGGATGAGATCTACGACCTCCTGGGTTTGAGGGTTCAGTGCGACTCGACCAGCCAGTGCTACGAGCTCCTGGGTCTTGTGCACAAGCTCTGGATGCCCATNNTCCGCACCCACGCCATGCACCAGACCGCGGAGAACGGGATCGCCGCGCATTGGCTTTACAAGAGCGGGGTTCTCAAGGACGGAGAGAAGACCAAGGAGCTCTCCCTGATCAACAAGCTGCGCGAATGGCAGGGCGGCGCGCACTCGGGCGACTTCCTCGACGAGATCAAGCGCGAGCTGCTCCGCGATTCCATCTACGTTTTCACACCCAAGGGAGACGTGGTGGAGCTGCCCTCCGGCTCGACTGCCATCGATTTCGCCTACCACATCCATACCGACATCGGCGACAGCTGCACGGGCGCGAAGGCGGACGGGGCCATTATTCCCCTCAAGGAGCCCCTGAAGAACACCCAGGTCCTGGAGATAATGACATCGAAGACGGCGCACCCGCACCTGGACTGGCTGCGTTACGTGAAGACCTCCAAGGCCCGGTCAAAGGTCAAGCATTGGCTCGCGCAGAATGAGCCCGGCCTCATCTTCGACCGCAACATCGTGGCGCGCAAGAAGGAAGACTCGGCGCAAACCCTTGCGTTCCAGAAACCGGCGGAGCCGGTCGAGCCCGAGACTCAGATCCGTGATCCCTCGAAGGTGTCCATCCGCATCGGGCAGGAGCGCAACATCATGATCAGGCTTGCCCAATGCTGCACCCCGTCCACGGGTGACAGCATTGTGGGATACATCTCGCGGGGCCGGGGCATCACTGTGCACAAGATTGGATGCCCAAGCATCGCCTCGATCAAGGACTTCGTCGAGCGCAGCATCGACGTGGAATGGGAGATGGTATCCCCGAAGTCCACCCGGCGGTTCCTGGTAACCGCCCGCCTGGCCTCAAACCTCTTCTCGGAGATCGAGGGTGCGCTCAAAAAGGTCGGCGGGCATCTGATCGAGGGGAAGCTGGAAGAGAGCGGCAACGAGCTTCTGCGCGGAGCGTTCACCGTGGAGCTGGACAACCGCGAGGATTTTGGCAGGGTCTTGAAGAGCCTGCGGACCATCCCCTCCGTGGTGAACATTCAGCCGGGGACTGCCCCATGAGAGCGGGATCTGCCGCAGGAGGACCCGGCCGCGGAGCATTTTGCAGTCCGCGACATCGCGGCAGGGCTACTTGTACATCTGCATGAGCTGCACGAAGTTGTAGATCTTTTTGTAGACCGCTGCGACGACCACCCGCAAATCCCTGTCCCCAGCGGGTTTGAGCTCCTTCCAGTTCACCAGGAAGGCGGGGTTCGGCTTGCCGATGTCCTCATGCGGGAGCTTCAGCACCCTGGCCACCGCCACAAAGTGCTGGATGCAATCCCCGATCATCGTATGGGCTTCTTCGTTGACCTGCTGGAGCGCCATGCGCAGCTGCACAATCGCCTTGCGATCGCGCTCAGTGCGCAGCGCAATAGTCTTCAGCCGCCGCCCCAGCTCGCCGTCCTCTGAGAGATCCGCATCGAAGCGTCCGATCTTTTCCGCGACCGTGAGGAGCTGGTGAAACGCCTCCGACATCTGCTGGGAGTGCTGGCTGGTCGCCCATTTCCCCTTGATGATGAGGAGGTCCACCACCTCGCGGATGCTCTTTGGCAGAAACTCCAGGAGGAAGGCGCGGAGGTAGTTCAGCGCCGCGACGTAGAGGAAGCCGCCGAGCATCTTCTGGGCGTATTCGGGGTTGGATGATTCCGAGTAGTTGGAAAGCTTTGCAACCGCGCCGGAACCGAACACCGCGCGCGCAAGCTCTTCCATCTTTTCAGTGTGCCTGCCATGGGCCACCTTCTTGACCGTGGTCTCCGCCTCCGCCTTGATCTTGGAAAGGTAGGGCTCGACGATACGCTCCCGATGGGTGCGGACCATCGACTTCCATGACGGGTTCCCAAGAGTATGCCGGACCATCAGCGGCATGACACCGCTTTTCTGCACGTCGTAGATGAGCTGGATGGACTTCCGCAGCGCCTCCCGGGACACCACGTCAATACCGCGGTGCTCCTTGAGGATGCCTATCAATCGGTCCCAGTCCGCGTTGGGATCGACGTTCGGGAGGATCTCCTGGAAATCCTGCAGCTCGCCTAGGACGCTGGTTGCCTCCACGGCCTCGAAACGCGGGGTGTAGGAGAAATCGCGCTCCGGCATGCCGGGGTCGAGCTTCTTGAGGAGGAAAAAATAGTCGAAACCGATGAGATCCAGGAGCACGAGGAGCCGGTTGAACGTCGCGTCAAGGTCATTCATCCAGTTCGTGTCGATCCCTTCCAGCAGGGTCTTCACGTCCCGCTTCACCTCCGCCTCCAGGGCGGCAGGGTCGATGCCCTTGCGGGCGCGCTCGTCGATGGATTTCTCCGACAGCCTCTCCTTGAGCAGCGACTGTTCCTCCGACAATGAGGACTCCACGAGGGTCATTTTCAGCGCCCCGGAAACCTCGGCCCCCTTCACGAGCACCTGGGCCGCGGCAACGGTCTTGTAGATTTCCCAGAAGAATCGGGCCAGGCCCGGTTCCACGGTCGCCTTCAGGGGATTGTAGAAGTGCAAGCGGCTGCGCCGCAGCTCGGCCGCAATATCGCGCAACTGCCGCTGCTTCTGGCGTTCCGGGTCATCGCTTGCGAATAACGCGACGAGCCGGTCCAGAAACCCGGGCTGTTTCGACGGGAATGCCGACTTCTGCTGCGGGGGTGTCTTGGAGGCCTGCGGGCCCATATTCTCTTAGCGTAGGGAAAAAGGTACCTGCTGTCAATGATTTCGGGCGATTCCGGTTGATCCCGGTCCCATATTCAGATATTCTTCCGCGTAATCACGAGAGAGGAGCGGCTATGAACAAGTGGGTGTGTACCGTGTGCGGGTACATTTACGATCCCGCAAAAGGCGATCCCGAGGCCGGTATCGCCCCCGGGACCGACTTCGAGAAGCTCCCCGCTGACTGGGTGTGTCCGGTATGCGGAGCGAGCAAAGAAGACTTCGAGAAGAGCTCGGACTGAGCGGCGGCGTCCCGCACGGCACGGTGGAATCATTCGCCCGGGAGGCGGGCTTCCACCGCGCAGGCTTCGTCGATCCCTTCCGTCTTCGGCCGCTGTTGCAGCGTATGCGTCATGTCCTGCGGCCCGACAAGGTCGCGCAGGAGCACCTTCGGGGCATGGAGTGGGATTGGATCCTGGAGCCCGACTCGTGGAGCCGGTCTCATTCGATACTCGTCTGTTGTCTCTCCTGTCACCGCAACGACCCTGTCCATTCACTTCCAGCGGACAGTCCGCACGGTCTCATTGCACCCTTTGCCCGCGCCCACTATTACAAGACCGCCGTGCGCATGCTGCGGACCGTCCGTCTCCGACTCGAGCGGGAGCTTGGCATCCCACGCTCATCGATACGCCTGTTTTCCAATTCGCGCATCCCGGAGAAGCCCCTGCTCGCGTCGTCAGGCATTGGTGCATATGGCAGGAACAGCCTTCTGCTGGTGCCCGGTCTTGGCTCCAATTTCGTCATCGCGGGGGCCGTCATTCCCGGGGGCGTCGCGCCGGATAACGCTGGCAGCGCCGCCTTCAATGGTGATCCCTGCGGCAATTGCCGTCGTTGCATGACAGCCTGCCCGACCGGCGCTTTGTCGGAACCCTTCGTTATCGACTCGACCCGGTGCTTGCAGTCGCTTGCAGGGTCGACGCATCCCTTTCCCGATTTTGCCCGGGAAGCCTGGGGCACGCGGCTTTATGGATGCCAGGACTGCCAGGATGCCTGCCCGCACAATGCGGCGCTCCGCGTTGCTGCTCCCGCGGCGGATGGCGAGATCGGTGCCGGCATTTCCCTTCGGCTTTTCCTGGGCATGAGCCCTGCGGAACGCGCGTCCCTGCTGAAAGAAACGGCGCTGGGCGTGTCATGGCTTCCCGTCGAGGCGCTTCTCCGCAATGCGCTCGTCGCGGCGGGCAACAGCGGAGACCCCGAGCTCAGCGGCGTCATCGAGACGTATTGCGCGAATGAATCCCCGCTCCTCCGCGAGGCGGCACAATGGGCACGTGCCAGGCTCAGCCGCGAAGAGGTTCCTACCTGCGGTTATACGTCGTGAAAAAAGCGAGGATCACGAGGATCGGGATGATCACGTAAAGGAAAAGTGTGCCCAGCGCGGGGAGACCCGACGCGATGTGATAGTCGTACACCCGGGGAATATATTGCGCGAAAAGGACGATCAAAAACCAGAAGATGCCGGTCAGGGCGAGAAATATGTTGCGCTGGCGCGCCAGGTTCCAGATGCCGATGAGGCCCGCGATGATTGCAATAATCAGGAATACGGTGCTCCAGCCCATGAATATCTCCTTCGCGTTTCGTTCACGCTCGTAGTGCCATAGAACAAGACGCGGGTCAAGCCGGCCGCTCCTGGCGGCATTTGGCGGCCACGGTACGCGGTGGCATTTGGCGGCCACGGTACGCGGTGGCATTCGTACTCGGTGGCACTACGGCTGCAACGATTCCTGAAACCCCTCGACGATGTCGGCAAATGGGTCGTTTACAGGGGACGCGGCGGGCGGGAATACGAGCGGGAAGGGCACGGGCACCGGAGGCGCGCTCTCGGGGGCGGTCGTCCACTGCCAGGCGTCGGCGGCGCCCATGTCTGCTGCGCCGAGCGCGCGGGCCGCGTCACGGACAGACGACGCCAGGATGCGGGAATCGGCGTCGCCAATTCGGGTATCCAAGGGGATCCATAGCATATCGCCTTGCGCGATATTTCGCAGCGATGCCTCAAGGGGTGCGAGGGCAGGATAGCGGGCGATGGCATCCAATAGCGGCATGCCGGTGCTCACGAGCGCGAAGAGCCTGCCGCCCGCGGAGACCAGTCTCGTGCCGAGCCCGCGCGAGGCTGCCAGTGAAGCGGCAAGGAGCGCCCAGTCCTGCTCGCCCGGTGAAAGGCAGCGCAGGATTGCGCGAACCGATTGCGGACCCGCGAGGCCATTCGCCGAGACGGCGGATTCCGGCATGCCGCGCATCTGCGCCGCCTGGGCGCGGATCCGCGACAGCGAATCGAAGATCGCCGTGAAGAGGGAGAAGGGATCTGATGCGGAAGAGCCGTTCGCGGCCGTGACCTCATCGATTGCCGCCCGCAGAAGGGGATCGCCTGCAAAGACTCTGCAGCCAAGGGCGTTTTCCTTGCCCACGGGCTTCGCATCCGTCCGCCGTGCAACGGACAGCGTGAAGGCGGAGGAGATTCCCTCGATGCCTCGGTTAAAGGTGAGGAGGATGACAGCCGTGAGGTCTCCCGCATCCGCGGCGTCGGACTCGAGGTTCCCCAGGGTGATCTCCAGGTCTCTCTCTTCTACCGGCGTAATCGTGTCCAGGCTTGCGAGCGAAGGACTGGGGAGAAGCAATGGCAGAGCAAGATGCACCCTGAGGTGATCGAGTGACGCTGATCCTTTGTTGACAACGTGCAGGCGGACGGAGAGCGTGGCACCGCAGTCGGCATTGCGCACGACAAGAGCCCATGCGGAGAGTATCTTCAGGTCCGGGACCCGCGCGAGGGCGGCGCGCACTTCCAGTCTTCGCGCCACCACGGACTGGACAAGATCCGCGGCGTCAGGATCCCCCGGAGACTCGGCGGCAAGCTCGCGCGAAACCTCGCCGGCACGCAGGTACGCCCCATCCGCGCGAGAGTAGAGAAGGTCGCGCATCAGCGAATCCGCGTATTGAACGTACAGGCTGGCTTTGTCCTTCAGGGTCGAAAGATGGGCCGCTGCCCTGTCGCCCCCGGACCCCCCGAGCTGCGCGAGCTGATCGCCGAGCTGCCACGCCATGAGGGAAAGCCCTTCACTTTCCGCGGCGGCAGCGGCCTCCTGCAGGTCGCCCTGCTTGCGGCCATCCAGGCGGGTGAGGAGGGCGGGCAGCCCGGCTGCCGCGGGGCCGGCGGAGAAGGCAATCAGCCGACGTGACTGCTGGTCGAGAATGGTGAAGGCGCCCGTGGCGCCGTTTGCCGCCATGGAAAATGAGGGAGGCATCTGCTCACCTGGCCGCCCGGGGATCCGGGCCAGACGCCAGACCGGGATTCCCGTGCTCTCGAACCTCCAGATCTCACCCGAGCCTGCCAGAAGGAAGCTCCCGTCGTCCAGGACTTCCATCTGCTGGGGAAGCTGCATGGTGGACGCAGGTATGAGCGGCTTGATGGAGAAGACCTCGCTCCCCGAGGGAGTCAGGACCCTGATGCGCCGCTCCCCGGCGTCCCACGCCCAGATGTTCCCCTCCCGGTCGCGGGAGAAGGCCGAGACATAGGAGGCGGCAATCGCAAGCCTGCGCCTCTGTCCACCGGTGAGTGAATAGAGGAGAAGGCCCGGGGTGTCCTGTGCGCCTGAAAGCACCGCGAGTGACTCCGCGTCAAGGAGCAGCCCGGGAAGCGCGGGAAGCCCCGGTGCATCGATGAGCTGCCGTGTGCCAAGCCGCGGATTCTCGCGGAGGATCTTCCCTTTGCTCTCCGAGAAGAGGATAAGCTGTTCCCCGCTTCCCGCCGCAAGCCCGGAAAGCTGCAGCGGCTCCCGTCCGCTGCTCTGGGCGTGGAGGTCGCGGATGCTCTCCGGGATGATACGGAAATCGGGCCCGAGGGTGAGCCATGCGTGCGGAAAGCACACCGTGATGTTCTGGCCGGCGGCCGCGAGGCTGATGGGCTCCAGGTCTTCCGGGTTCCAGCCGGTAAGCTCACCCAGGGTGTCGGTCTGGACGATGCCCGTCAGGCCGGGGGACGGGGCAAGGGGCAGTGTGGAGAATCCGCGCGATGAGAAGACGAGGAACGCGATATCCCCCGCCATGGTTGACAGGAGGCTGGCAAGTGATCCGCGCGGAACGGTTGATACGAGTGAGCGCGTCGCGCCTGATCGCCGCAGGTCCGTGGAGACGCTGACTATGGCTCCGCTGATTCCGAGGCTGACGGTGGCGGTCGGGTCTGAAGTCCCCGAAGGGAGAGCGGGGTCGAGGGAAAGCTCGACGAATCTTCCAAACTCGCGCGCGAACAAGGTCTGTAGACCCTTGCGCAGGCTGTCCAGGGTGGGAACTGCCCCCGCAGCCTCGGGAGCCACAGCGATAGCTGCATGAAGCGTCTCGGCCCCTGCGCTCGCGGGCGAGGCGAACAGGAAGAGCACAAGCAGCGCTGCAATCATGCGCCGTACCCCAACGCGCGCAGGGCGGCTTCAGCCTCCGCGCGCTCATCCCAGGCCAGGGCTCCACCGGGGCCGATGATGCTCCCCTCGTGACCCTTGCCCAGCAGGAGAACCGTGTCGCCGGGTCTCGCTCTTGCAGTTGCAAGCCTGATTGCCTCCCGCCGGTTGGGGATAAGGAAGAGGTCCTCACCACGCGTCTTGTTGGCGCAGCCTTCCGCGACCTGCTCGATGATCCGCATACGATCCTCCCCCCGGGGGTCCTCGTCAGTGATCACGACTATGTCGCAGTGATCCGCCGCGGCCTTTCCCTGCATGGGGCGCTTGGCATTGTCGCGCTCGCCGGCNNCCGCTCACCTGCGGATCCGAACACCACGATTATGCGCCCCGTGGTGTGCTCGCGCACCCACGGGAAGAGCTTCAGGAACGCGCCCGGGGTATGAGCGTAGTCGACTATCATGGCAAAGGGCTGTCGCAGATCGACGTAGTCCATTCGGCCAAGGACGCTCTTCAGGCGCGGGAGATATTCGGCCAGGGAGAGCGGTGGAATTTCCAGGGCGTGCGCGACAGCAAGGCAGGCGGCGAGCGAGTTCTCCACCCAGAAGACTCCGGGAATCGCGATGCGAGCCTCCGCGTGGCCGGACCGGTCTGCCATCACGAACGTGGTGCCCGTGATATCCATCTTCAAGTCGCGTGCACAGAGGTCCGCCTTCCCCAATCGCGAGTAGGTGAACACGGGCACCCGCGAG
>PMDT01000234.1 GCA_003154555.1 Spirochaetaceae bacterium | reverse complement strand
GGAAGTGCTCGACATTCAGGCCGTGGAGCGGCCAGAAGCGTTCGGTGGGGTCGAGGTACCGCAGCCGCTGGGCGAGATCCCACTTCAGCGTGGAGATGTTCTCGTCGCCGAGCAGCTCGAGGGGGATGGGGAAACCGGTGAGCCAGATGCGCTCGTTGGGAATGCCGTACTCGTTGAGCCGGCGCACCGCGCGACCGCAGGGAGCCAGGTAGGTGATCTTGCTCTCCAGCGGGTTTTCCGCCACCCAGACCCTGTTCACCTCCGCGTCGCATATGACGGAGTACACCCTGCTGAAGCCGGCCAGGTCAGCGGCTATGGCCGGGGCGTAGAAGGTGGTGACCAGCGGGAGCGGCTTTTCCCGTATCTTCTCCAGCATGCCGCCGCACATCCCGCTGTCCAGGAGCCGCCGCAGCCAGTTGACCTGGAAGGTCGGGTTGGACATGTCGCGCAGGGGATAGAAGGGATGGATGTTCTGGACCCTGTCCAGGATCCCGAAGACCGTGTTGCCCACCACCGGCCAGCTCTTGGTGCGGGAAAGGAACTCGTAGCTCTTGCGCAGGCGCTCCCAGGTCTTGTGCTCTGCAGCGGAAGTGTTTTCCGCGCGGCCCAGCGTGATGAGACCGCCCTCCGCGATGTCGCGCAGGGGATAGGCGGCGCGCTGGTGGCCCAGGCCCATGTCCGCGGTGGCGACCCACGCAGCCGGGCGTGCCTCCGCGCGTGCCCGCTTTGCCTTCGCCGGTGCTTCCGCCTTCCGTGCGGGCGAGGTCCTCTTTTGTTGTGCAGCTTTCGTGGTCGTTTTAGGGCTCATCATTTCTCCTTTCCCTCAACGCCTTGGCGTGCGCGGGGAACCCCTCGTAATCGGCGAGAGTGACGGCCGCGTCGCGAAGCGTTTCGTGCCCCTTGGCGGTCAGGCACGCGATGGACGTGTATTTCATGAAATCGCGAACGGAAAGCGGCGAGCAGGTTTTTGCCTTGCCGCCGGTCGGCAGAACGGCGTTGGCTCCCACCGCGTAGTTGGCCAGGGAGAACGGCGTGTGCTGCCCCAGAAGCACCTCTCCCGCGTTGCGGATGAGGGAGAGCGTTTCAAGGGGATCCTTCGTGGCGATCTGAAGGTGCTCGGGTGCGACAGCGTTGGCCACCTCCGCCGCTTCCGTCATGTCGCGCGTGAGGATCACCCCGCCATAGACTTCCAGCACATTCGTCACGTAGCCGCGCCGGGGTTCCGGCAGCTCGGCGATGAGCGCGGGCAGAAGGGTGACAACGGCTTCGGCGCAACGCGCGTGGGGGGTCACGAGGAGGGCCTGCGAGTCAGGGCCGTGCTCCGCCTCGATGATGAGGTCCAGCGCGAGCAGCCGGGGATCCGCGCTTTCATCGGCGATGATCATCGATTCGGAAGGCCCGGCAGGAAGCCCCACGTCCACGACGCCGACAAGCAGTCTCTTGGCTGCCGTGACGTACTGGTTGCCCGGACCGAGCAGCTTGTCTACTGCGCGGATGCTCTGCGTGCCGTAGGCGAGCGCCGCGATGGCCTGGACCCCCCCGACGCGATAGCATTCGTGGACGCCGCACAGGTGCGCTGCGAAAAGGGTCGCGGGGTCGCATTTGCCCTCCGTGTCCGGCGGGGTCACCAGGACCACCCGTGGAACCCCTGCGACCTGTGCCGGCACTGCCATCATGTAGGTGGAGGACGGGAAGCTTCCCTTGCCGCGCGGGGCATAGAGAGCGACCGAGGGAACAGGCGTGGCGCGCTCTCCGGCATAGACCCCCGGCAGCACTTCCCCGAGGGTCATGGGTCCTGGAAACTGTTTTTCATGGTATGTGCGCACATTCGACGCGCAGAAGCGTATGGCGTCCTTGACCGCCGTGGACAGGCTCCGCTCGGCGTCCGAAAGCTCCGATTCGCTCACCCGCAGCGGCATGCCCTGGAGATTGGCGCCGTTGAACTGGAGCGTGTAGCGCACGAGCGCAGCATCTCCCTCCACCCGCACGGCATCGATGATCTGGCGGACGCGCGGCTCCACTTCCGCAATGTCGTGCTCCGAGCGCGAAAGGATCTTCTTTTTTTCCTGCTCCGGAAGTGTGCCCCATGAAAGGACGCGCGCGTGCATGTCTGCTACTCTACTAGGCAGCCCCTTCGCCGTCAACGCCGGCGATTCTGATTCTGCCCTGTTTCCTTCATAAATTCCCTTTTTTACCTCACCGCACGGCCTGATTGATCATGGTCCACGCGGCGTCGTGCCACGGGCTGCCGGACGGTCCGCGGCTGTTGGCGATGCGCAGGTGCGTCACGCCGCAGTTCTCCGAGGAAGGCAGGAGCGGCATCCACACCCTGCCGCCGATGGTCGAGCGAATGATCCACTGGAGGAATCCGGAATGCGTGACGCACAGGATGTGCCGCGTGCCCCCGCCGACAAGATCGCGGAGCTTCGACCAGAGTGATTCTGCGCGATTCAGCAGGCTTTCGATTTTCTCCGCATCGGCCACTCCTTCCCAGCTCTCGCGCTGGAAGGAATCCCATGGCCCAGGGTACAATTCACGGGCCCCCGCGAGGCTCAGACCGCTGAACATGCCGGTGTCGAGCTCCATGAGCTCTGGAGCGAGCTCCACCTGAGCGATTCCCGCCGCCTCCGCGATGATGCGAGCCGTCTCTTCCGCCCGCGCCAGCGGGGATGTGAGGATCAGGTCGATGGACTTGTCGCGGAACCAGCCTCCGGCAATCCGCGCCTGCCCCCTGCCGTTCTCGGTGAGATGGGAATGATTGCGGCCCTGGATGACGCCGTCCTTGTTCCCGCGGCTCTCCCCATGCCGCAGGAAGTACAGCTCAGCCGTTCCATCGAATGACCTGAGGTCCACCATCACCCCTCCCCGCGCGCCCTTCCGCGGTATCCCGCGGAGTCTGGCGCGCTACGCATCTCTCGCGCGTACCGTGCTCGCCCTCGCGGCTCTCGGCGTTTGCTCCGCAAACGCCTGCCGCCCTTCGCGCGCCTCCCCAGGGGCGCCCGGCAATGCACGGCCGCGTAAGCTGCGCGCCCCTGGGGCCCCCCCGCCGTCTCGCTATCGCGAGCCGGCTCGCTTGACTTCCTTCGCTTCTCTATTTACATTTTTTCCAGTTGAATGTCTCTCGCATCCACATGACAGGAAACGGATGATGGGTCTTACCGGGTTGCAATAACAGCGGGAGAGCCGCGCGCCCGGGTCGCGAGAGAGCAATTTCACAAAGGAGCAATAAAATGGGACGTGTCATTGGAATCGATCTCGGGACATCGAACTCCGCCGCTGCCGTCATGGAGGGCGGTCGGCCGGTCATCATTCCATCGGCGGAAGGCGCAGGCGTTTCTTCCGGCAAAGCGTTTCCCTCTTTCGTCGCCTTCACAAAGGATGGGGACAGGCTCGTCGGAGAGCCGGCGCGCAGGCAGGCGGCCATCAACCCTGATGGCACCATCTACGCCGCCAAGCGCAAGATGGGAACGGACTATAAGTTCAAGGTCTTTGGCAAGGAGTACAGCCCCCAGCAGATATCCGCCTTCATTCTGCAGAAGATCAAGCAGGACGCGGAGGCTTACCTCGGGGACACCGTGGAGGAGGTGGTCATCACCTGCCCCGCGTATTTCGACGACAACCAGCGCACGGC
>PMDT01000062.1 GCA_003154555.1 Spirochaetaceae bacterium | reverse complement strand
TCCTCGGGGTTGGTTTCTTCGCGCACGAGGACGACCTTCTTGCCCTGCTTCGCCCACGCCACGGCGTCATTCGCGGTGAACACAACCTGGCCGACGCCGCCGCCGGGGCCGGCGGGCAGACCCTTCACGAGGATGGGGGTGTCCTTCTCCCTGGCGGGATCGATGATGGGATGGAGCAGCTCGTCCAGCTGCGCCGCGGTCACGCGCGTCACGGCATCTTCCGGTGTCGTGAGTTTTTCCCGAACCATGTCGACCGCCATGCGGACGGCCGCGGGCCCGTTGCGCTTGCCGACCCTGCACTGCAGCATCCAGAGCTTGCCCTTCTCAATGGTGAACTCCAGGTCGAGCATGTCGTGGTAGTGCTTTTCCAGCCGGAGCTCGATGGCGTGCAGCTCGCCGTAGATCTTCGAGAACTGCTTTTCCAGCGAAGGAAGGCCGGCCGTGTGCTCCGTCTTTCCCGCCTCGTTGATGGGGTAGGGGGTCCGGATGCCCGCCACGACGTCCTCTCCCTGGGCGTTGGGCAGCCATTCTCCGTAGAACACGTTCTGGCCCGTCGCGGGGTTGCGGGTGAAGGCGACACCGGTGCCCGAGTCATCGCCCATGTTCCCGAAGACCATGGACTGCACCGTGACCGCGGTCCCCCATTCATCGGGGATCCCCTCGATGCGGCGATAGGAGATGGCGCGCTTTCCGTTCCAGCTCTGGAACACGGCGCGGATGCCGCCCCACACCTGCTCCATCGGGTCATCGGGGAAATCCTTGCCCAGCACCTCGCGGACCTTCGCCTTGTAGGTTCTGATGAGGGCCTTCAGGTCATCCGCGGTGAGCTCGGTGTCCTGTTTCACGCCACGGGCGTGTTTCATCTTTTCAAGCTCGCGCTCGAGCTGCTGGCGGATGCCCATGCCTTCGGCGGGCTCGATGCCTTCCGCTTTTTCCATGACAACGTCGGAGTACATCTGGATGAGCCTGCGGTAGGCGTCATAAACGAATCGGGGGTTTCCCGTGAGGGCGATGATGCCCTGTGCCGTCTTCTCGTTGAGGCCTACATTGAGCACGGTTTCCATCATGCCGGGCATTGACTTGCGGGCGCCGGATCGTACAGAAACAAGGAGAGGATTTGCCGGATCGCCGAACTTGTGGTTCATGATTTTTTCAATGTGCCGGAGCCCCTCATTCACCTTTGCGTCCAGACCCGCGGGGTATTTGCCCTTGTTCTGGAAGAAGTAGTTGCAGACTTCGGTGGTGATGGTGAACCCTGCGGGAACGGGAAGCCGCAGGTCGGCATGACCTGCCATCTCGGCGAGGTTTGCGCCTTTTCCGCCGAGAAGGTTCTTCATTTTCTCATTGCCGTCAGCCTTTCCCCCGCCGAACAAGTAGACGAATTGTGCCCCCGCCATGTGCTTATCTCCTCTTTTGTGGTTTAAAATTGGTGGAAAAACATGCTTCTGATTCTTACCCGCCTTCGAAGGAATAGCCCCAAAGCATATCGACCGTCAAGTGCGAGAGTGCGCGCGCAGTGAGTGGAAAGCCTGACCGTTCGGCCAGGGCATTGCGTTTTCCAACTGTTCCATTCACATGGAACAATGGCTCCAATCCGGCCGCGCAACCTGACCGCTATGAGTGCAGGATATCGTACACTTTGCGCAGGAAAAGCTCTGCGGTGAACGGCTTCTGGAGAAAGCCCGCGTCCCCGGTGGCTACGCCGTTGCGCAGCATCTCGTCTTCCATGTACCCCGAAAGGTACATCACCTTTGCAGTCGGACACCGCTCGATGAGGATTCGCGCGAGGTCCGCGCCGTTCATTTCCGGCATTACGACGTCCGTGATGAGGAGCTGGAACCCGCATGCCGTGGTCACCGGGGTTGCCAGCGCGGCGGCGCCGCTTTCCGCTTCGACGACGACGTAGCCATTTTTCTGGAGGAGGCGGCGGATGAGCTTGCGTACGGCACCATCGTCTTCCACCAGGAGGACCGTTTCGTGCCCGTCCGCCCGGGGCGCCGCCGCCTCCGTCTTCTGCCGTGCCGGTTCATGGACTCCGTGGATCTCGGGGAAACAGATTGTGATGGTTGTGCCCTTGTTCGGAACGCTGTCGCAGAAGATGTGCCCGCCGTTCTGGCGCACGAACCCGTAGACGATCGACATGCCGAGGCCGGTTCCCCTGCCCGGCTCCTTCGTTGTGAAAAAGGGTTCAAACAGATGGCTGAGCGTTTCGCGATCCATGCCGACCCCGGTGTCGCGGACCTCCAGCATCACGCACGGGACGGTGGAGAGCTCAGGAGGCAGCGCGCGGCCCGATGCCGTCGGCAGGACGCGTGCTGTCTCGATGAAAAGGGTGCCGCCACGGGGCATCGCGTCGCGGGCGTTGATTGCCAGGTTCACGATGATCTGCTCGATCTGCGTCGGGTCGGCGAGTATCCGGCTCGTGACGCCTTCCAGCCGGGTCTCGATCGCGACATTCTCACCGATCAGTCGCCGGATCATGTTGAGCGACGACGAGAGCACGTCCGTGAGAACGATCGCGCGCGGCGCGAGAACCTGCTTCCGACTGAATGCCAGAAGCTGGCGCGTGAGGGACGCGCCGCGTTCCGCGGCGCCCTGGATTTCCTGGATGCCTTCCCGCGCGGGTCCGTCCGGCATGTTTTCAAGGACCGCCTCGACATAGCCGCCGATGACGGTGAGATGATTGTTGAAGTCGTGCGCGATCCCGCCCGCGAGCTTGCCGACCGCCTCCATCTTCTGCGACTGNNTCCCCGTCCGCCGCGCGCACCTTTCCTTTGAACAGGTGAAAGGTTCCTCCCCCGCCTCCGCTTTTCAAAGCATCTTCAAGAAGGCCCTGTGCCACGTTGTGTGTCCGGTCCACGGCGGCCTCGGGAAGCAGGAGCGCCTGCAGGTCCCAGGCGAAGCGGCCGACGGCGTCGGCCCGCGCGACCCCGGTGAGCTTTTCCGCGGCGGGATTGAACTCCACGATGCGCCCCTGCTCGTCGGTGAGGGAGAATGC
>PMDT01000404.1:2961-5003 GCA_003154555.1 Spirochaetaceae bacterium | reverse complement strand
CATCCGGGAAGTGGAGAGGACTGATGGCCTCCGAGTAGTTGAGGATGAAGGGCTTCTTCTCGAAGTTCTCTTTGCCCCCCGCGACCAGGCAGGCGATGTCGTGAATCCGTGACAGGTCCTTCACATTCCCGGCAATGAAGACGATGGGCTTGTTCGTGTTCCTGACCATCTCCGCGAATGCGCAGACGTAGATGTCCTCGATCGGGACGTCTATTGGATTGGACATCGACATGGCAAACGAGATGTTCTCAAGTCCGTCCACGAGCCTGGCGAAATTGCCGGTATCACGCAGAACGGCACGGCGCCGCTCCGAGGTGTTTATGTCGAGGGTGAAGAGGGTGTCGGAGCCGGTTCCGTAGAAGAAGTTGTCCCGCATCAGGGGCATCGCGTCGTTGCCTGCCTGATCGAAGATGGCAACCTGCCGAGGGGCGGACCTCAGTGCCTCCTCGGCGACATAGGCGGGCATGCGAACCCAGTCACCGTTGTCCACCATGCAGCCGGCACCGGCGAGCATCTCCCGCGCGGACCGGTTTTCCATCTTGAAGCCGACCTTTTCGAGGATCTCCAGCGCAGCAGCATGAATGGCCCAGGCCTGTTCGCGATCGAGCACTTTCATCCGAGGACGATTGAGAGACAGTTCGATACCCTTCAATTCAACTTCCTCCTTCTGCGAGACCCCACCCGCGCTATCTGGCTCGGCGCGGTTTTCCCCGCCGTCAGCGATGCGCCTTCTTCCTCACGATCCGCCAGGATGTGCCGTCGAAGATCTCCCCCGAGGCGCGATGGTACCGGCTGAACCATTCCAGGTGCTTTCTCATGAGGGTCCCCGCGCGCGCGGCCTGTTTCTTCTCCACCGCCCTGACGATGGCGACCCAGTCCTGGTATGCCCTGCGAAGATATTCCTGATCGACTTTGACGACCTTGAACGAAGGAAAGACGAGCACCTCATGTATCGTCTCGAGAATCACCTCGTAGAGCGGATTCTTGCCGATGCGGCTGAGAAAAAGGTGCAGCCTCGTCTCTTGATCGTTGAACTCATTGCGTGTCGCAAGCCCGGCGTCCACGAGGCGCTTCGTCTCCGTGAGGAGATTCTTCAGCGTTTCCACCTCGCCGGGGAGGGCCCTCTGGGCCGCCAGGACGGCACCATTTCCTTCCAGCTCATAGCGGAACTCCACGAGGCTTTCGTAGCGGATCTTCTTCTTCCGTATCAGGAGTGAGAGACTCTCCTTCATCCTGTCAGAGCTGCGATCAGTCACAAAGGCCCCGCCCTTCGAGCCGATCCTTATCTCGATGAGCCCCTTCTGCTCAAGGACGCGCATGGCCTCACGCAGCGTTCGCCGGCTGGTCTGGAAGACTTCGGTGAGCTTCCGTTCTGACGGAAGGCGGTCCCCGGGCTTCAACCGATCGGAGAAGATGCCCTCCTCGATCTGGCCGACGACATTCTCATAGACATGTGAATGTTTCACGTTTATGAACACTTGCTTGTCGGGAGAATGGGCGAACCATTCTCCCATTCGGGTTTTATCTCACACTCTTCCGACGCCGTCAAGCTTTTTCGTCGTGACGCGCGAGATAGATTTCCTGGGCTCCTGCGCGTCCGCCGGTGAATACGCGGCGATCCTTCAGATGATCGCGACCGGCCAGCTCAAGCTCGACGGGATGATCAGTGCCGTGGCGCCCCTGTCGGAGGGCGGCAACTGGTTCCGGCGACTCTCGGAAAGTGGGGAGCAGCTCCTGAAGGTGATTCTCCTGCCTGAATCGTAAGCCAGGCGCGCGCTTCGATCCGCTCAGGTGATCTTGAGGACGCTTGCAGGTCCATCGGCCCGCTTCCGGGGAGCCTCGATGAAAAGGCCTTCCCGCGTTCGAGACCATGTGACCGCCCCGCTGCCCAGAAGCTCTACCGAGCGAATCTCCAGGGGGGCGTTCCTGCTGCCCTGGGCAAGATTCCGTATCAACCAGCCACCTGTCTGCGGCCATTCCAGTGCGATTGCATAGAGCGCAGAGTCGCCCCGTGTGAAGCGAAAATCCGCGGAGGTGAAGGG
>PMDT01000404.1:0-2955 GCA_003154555.1 Spirochaetaceae bacterium | reverse complement strand
GTAGATGGCCTCTCCGTTGACCGAGAGCCATTTCCCCACGCCCTCCAGAATTGCCTGGTCGGGCTCCGGGATGGTTCCATCCGGTCGCGGGCCGATGTTGAGAACAAACACGCCGTTTTTCGACACAACATCCACGAGGTTTCCCACCACCTCCGGAGAAGTCTTGTAGTCGGGATGACTCACATACCCCCACGAGTTCCTGGCAACGGCCGTGTCACCCTGCCAGGCGACGGGCCACACGTCGGACAGTTGGCCTCTCTCGATGTCGTAAACCGCCGTGCCCTCCGGGAACGCCCTTTCCTTGAAGCAGATCGCAACGCCTTTTCCCCATTCGGCGGCGCGGTTCTGGTAGTAGGCCGCGAAGCGCATGAGGGAGGGCGCCCAGGCGGGCTCCTCGATCCACCAGTCGAAATAGAAAAGCTGCGGCTGGAAGCGGTCAATGAGGTCGCAGCATCGACACAGCCAGTCGTCCATGTGCGCCTGGTCGGGCTGTTCCTCCTGCAGGCGCGCGGGCCCGTAGAAGTCGGCGTACCGGGGGTCGTTGACGTCCGATTCGAACTCGCGGCCCCCGTTCATGAAGAACCAGTGCTCCGCGCGATGGCTGGAAACACCGAAAATCATTCCACGCGCGCGCACTTCCGGGGCCAGGTCGCGGAGGAGATCGCGCTGGGGGCCCATCTTTGCCGCGGTCCATCGCGAGAACGGGCAGTCGTACATGGCAAAGCCATCATGATGCTCGGCCACCGGCATCACGAATCGGGCGCCGGCGCGGCGGAACAATTCCGCCCAGCTCGCCGGATCGTAGTTTTCGGCCCGGAACCGCGGAATGAAATCCTTGTAGCCGAACATCGATTGCGGGCCGAAGGTCCTCACGTGGTGCTCGAACTCTGCCGTGCCCTTCCGGTACATGTTCCTGGGGTACCATTCGTTTGCAAAGCCAGGGACCGCGTACACTCCCCAATGAATAAAAATGCCGAACTTGCCATCGCGGTACCATGCGGGGATCCTGTAGTCTTCCAATGAACGCCAGTGCGCCGAATAGGGACCGCGCGCAATGACGTCGTCGATCTTTGTCAGGAATGATCTCTGCTCCATGAATCCCCTTACCCTTTCACGGCGCCCGCCACCATGCCCTTCTGGATCTGCCTGCTGAACGCGAGGTAGACGAGAATGGTCGGCAGGGTCGCCAGCACCATTCCCGCCCCGACGGGACCCCAATTCGTGAAGTACCTCCCGCTGAGCGCCTGCAGCCCGACCGGGATCGTGCGAAGGGCCTCCTTATCGACAAAGACGAAGGCGAACAGAAACTCGTTCCACGCGCCGAGAAAATTCAGGATGATGACGGTCCCGACGGCCGGGGCGATCAACGGAATGATGATCTGCGCAAAGCTCCTGTAGACGCTCGCCCCGTCCATGAAGGCGGATTCCTCCATCTCCTTGGGAATTCCGCGCAGGAAGCTCACAAAAATGTAGATGGAGAGCGGCAACGCGAACACCGAATACATGAGGATCAGGATGAGATGCGTGTTGATGAGGTGCATCCGCAAGGCGATCATGTAGAGAGGGACCAGGATCGCCTGCCCCGGGATCATCAACCCCAGGAGAAAGTAATTGAGGACCTTGTTCTTCAGCTTCCAGTCCATCCGCGCGATCGCGTACGACACCATGAGCGCGGCGACGATGGAGAGCACGATCGTGAACGCGGACACCTTCACGCTGTTGAAAAAGTAAACGGCGATTTTCGCCGTATCCAGGGCGGTTCTGTAATTGCTCCAGAGCCATTTTGCCGGAAGACCCATAATATTGCCCCCGAATATCTCGGGGTTGCTTTTGAAGGAAAACAGGACCATCCAGAGCAGCGGGTAGAGCTGCACGAACGCCACCAGCACGAGGACGATCATGATGATTGTTTTTCCGACGCCACGCCGTATGGAATTGCCTGCGAATCTCATTCCGTCACCTCGATCCGATCACACCAGCGCGCGCCAGCCGCGGAAAACCCTCTGAATCACGAGCGTGAAGGCGAAGCACTCCGCGACGATGAACAGAGCGGTGGTCGCTCCCATGCCGTACATGTCGTGCTGGAAGAGCTGCATGTACATGAGACCCGTCGGAACCCTTGTGACGCCGAAGGGTTGCCCGTTGCTTGTCAGGACATAGACGAGGTCGAATACTTTCAGCGACCCGATGACCGCAAAGACGACGCAGACTTCGAGTATGGGAACGATGAGGGGTATCTTGATCTTCCAGGCGGTCTGGAGCTCGCGCGCTCCGTCGATCTTCGCCGCCTCAATCAACTCCTGGGGGATCTGCTTGATGGCCGAATACATGAGGAGCATGTGATAGCCGATATACTGCCAGACCAGGGGCGCGAAGGCGGCAATGAGCGCCGTGCGGGTGTCTCCGAGCCACGCGCGCTTCAACGAGTGGAGACCGAGCATATCGAAGAGCGTGTTGAGAAGTCCATAGTCCGGGTTGTAGATCTTGAGAAACAGGACGCCGATGATCACGCTTGAAATGACCACCGGCAGGAAATAGACGGTGCGGAAGAAATTCTCCCCCTTCACGCCGGTCGCGATCAGCAGCGCGAGAATGAGGGCGAGCGGCAGCTGGATGAAAACGGACATCCCCGCGAAGATGAGGGAGTTTTTCATTGTCAGGTAGAATTGATCGTAGTTCTTCACCGCGAGCTGGACGTAGTTCTTCACCCCGATAAAGACCATTTTGCCGATGCCGTTCCAGCTGAAGGCGCTGTAGTACAGCGTGCCGACGATGGGAAGCGTCATAAAGACGGTAAAAAGCAGAAAGGCCGGCACAACGAAAATCGCGATTGCGACTCTGTCGTTCGAGGATCTCTTCATGCCGCCACGGTCTCCTCACGCGCAGGGTAGGGAGAGAAAGCGGGCGGGGCCGGAGCCCCGCCCGCAGGAGGGTATCACATATCACATGAAATGG
>PMDT01000136.1 GCA_003154555.1 Spirochaetaceae bacterium | reverse complement strand
GGGCCGATCATGATGATGTTCTTCGGGGTGATCTCGTCGCGGAGCTCTTCCGGCAGCATCTGCCGCCGCGTGCGGTTGCGCAGCGCGATGGCCACGGCTTTCTTGGCCTTGTCCTGGCCGATGATGTACGTGTCGAGCGCCGCCACGATCTGGCGCGGCGTGAGCTCGGCGCCCTTCGCGGGCACTCCCGAACCGCTCATGTCAACTCCTCCACAATGATCTCACTGTTGGTGTAGATGCAGATCCCCGCAGCGATGCGCAGCGATCTCTCCGCGATGTCATGCGCACTCAGCGCCGAGGCGTCCAGGTAGGCGCGCGCCGCGGCATAGGCGAAGCTCCCCCCTGAGCCGATGGCGATGACGCCTTCGTCAGGCTCGATCACGTCGCCGGTTCCCGAGATGAGGAACGTGGCCTTGCGGTCGGCGACAAGCAGGAGCGCCTCGAGGCGTCGGAGGATGCGGTCCGTGCGCCAGTCCTTTGCCAGCTCCACGGCCGCCCGCGTGATGTCTCCACCGTATTCCTTCACCTTGCCTTCGAAGCGTTCGAAGAGCGTGAAAGCATCCGCCGTGGCTCCGGCGAAGCCGACGAGGACCTTGCCGTCAAATATCTTCCTGATTTTGCGCGCATTGGACTTCATGACCGTCGCGCCCATTGTCACCTGGCCGTCACCGGCCATCGCAACTGCACCTTCCCGCCGCACGGCGATGACCGTGGTGCTCCTGATCTCTTCAGCTCGCATGGGGATGCGCCCTCCTGTAGACCTTTTTCAGCTTCTCCATGCCCACGTGCGTATAGACCTGCGTGGTGGAAAGGCTTGCGTGGCCGAGCAGCTCCTGCACGGCCCTGATATCGGCGCCCCGATCGAGCAGGTGCGTCGCGAAGGAATGACGGAACGTATGCGGGGTCACCCTCTTGCCAAGATTCGCCCGCGCGAGGTACTCCCCGAGGATGAAGCGCACGCCCCTGTCCGTGATCCTGCCGCCGCGCTGGTTGATGAAGACCGCAGCGGTTGGGCCTGGTGCGCCATCCGGCGCCGACGCGGCGCGCACGTGGTACGGACGGAGCGTCATGTACGCGCGGAGGGATTCCACGGCGGCGACGCCGAGGAAAACGTTGCGTTCCTTGGATCCCTTTCCCATGACGCGCGCCGAGTGGTTCTTCAAATCCACGTCGTGCAGATCCAGCGATACCAGCTCCGAGATGCGGCAGCCCGTTGAATAGAGGGTTTCGAGCACCGCGCGGTCCCGCAGCTTCCAGAACGCATCCCCGTCCGCGCAGGGTTCCCGAATCGGCATCTCGACAAGGCGCGCCATCTCTTCCTCGAACAGGAATGACGGCAGCCTCTTCTCCGTGCGAAGGCTGTGGATCTCGGCAAAGGGGTTGGACGCGACAAGGCTGCGCCTCTCCATGAAGCGATACCAGCCGCGGACGCCCGAGATCATGCGGTTCACGGACCTCGGCGAAAGCCCTTCGTGCGTGAGCCAGGCCACGAAGCCGCGTGCATCCGCCACGCCCGCGCTCTCCGGGCGCACACCACGGGTCCCCAGGTACGACTCGTATTTCTCGAGGTCCTTGCCGTACGATTCCAACGTATGCGGCGACAGCTTGCGGATGCCCCCAAGGTAGACCAGGTAGTCGTCACGCACTCTGGTCGTCCTCCGTGCCGGGCTCGCCCTCCACGCCGGCCCGTTGCGCAAGGGCCGCTTCGGGATCCGTCGCGCCCGCTGCCGCAAGAAGGGCCGCATCGGCTGCCGCCATCTCCTTTGTATGGAGATAGTCACAGTCGGGATTGATGCACGCCTTGTACATGCCCCTCTGCTTGTCTTCCCTTTCCACGAGGAACCAGCCGCACTTCGGGCAGCTGGAATCCGTGGGCTTGAAGTACGTGACGAAGTCGCACGCGGGGTAATTCGTGCAGCCGTAAAACTCGCGTCCCCGACCCTTCTTGCGCTTGCGGGCGACGATCTTGCCGCCGCAGCCGGGACGCGGACAGATCGCCAAGGGCACGGGCTTTGTGTTCTTGCACGCGGGAAAACCCGTGCAGGCGAGAAAGAAGCCGAATCGGCCGAGCTTCTTCACCATTGGCCTGCCGCAGATGTCGCAGACCACGTCCGTTTTTTCGTCCATCACGCCTTTGACCGATTCAAGCGTTTCCTGGACCGAGGCGACCTTTTCCTGGAAGGGACCGTAGAACTCGCGAATCATCGACTGCCAATCCGAGCTCCCCTCTTCCACCGCGTCCAGGCGCTTCTCCATGGCCGCGGTGAAGCTGGGGTCCAGGAGCTCGGGGAAGGACTTGCTGAGCATGTCGTTGATGATCTTTCCCAGCACCGTGGGAATGAGCTGGCGCGCCTTGCGCACGACGTAGTAGCGGTCCAGCAGGACCGAGATGATGGGCGCGTACGTGGAGGGCCGGCCGATGCCCTTTTCTTCCAGCGTCTTCACAATCGTGGCATCCGTGAAACGGGGAGGACCCATGGTGAAGTGCTGCTCGGGAAGGATCGTGATGCGCTCCACTTCCTCGCCGATCTCGAGGGCAGGCAGGGCTTTTGTCTGCTCCTTGGAGGCGAGAAGGGACAGTGCCTTCTGGAATCCCTTTTCCACCACGCGCGTGCTCGATGCGCGGAAGGTGCAGCGGCCCGCGGTGAAATCCACCGTCATCGTGCTGGCGCGGGAGGGATTCATCTGGGAGGAGACGAAGCGCTCCCAGATGATGGAATAGAGACGGAACTCCTCCGAGGTGAGGTGCTTCTTCAGCTCGTCCGGCGTGCGCGTCACATAGGTGGGCCGGATAGCCTCGTGCGCGTCCTGGGCGCCCTTGCCGACGGCATAGATATTTGCCGCTTCGGGAAGCTCGCCGGGATACTGCGTGGCGATGAATTCGCGAACCTCCGCCAGCGCGCTTTCCGCGATGCGGGTCGAGTCGGTGCGCATGTAGGTGATCAGGCCGAGCCGCTGGGAGCCGATATTGACCCCTTCATAGAGTCCCTGGGCGATCTGCATGGTCTTGCGGGCCGTGAACCCGAACCTGTTGGCAGCCGTCTGCTGCATCGTGGAGGTCGTGAATGGCGGACGCGGCCGCGAGATCTTCTCCGTCGTCTTGATTTCCGCGACGACAAACGGGCTTTCCGCGAGCTCCGCGACGCATGCGCGTGCCGCATCGCCGCTGGAAAGGACCGGCTTTTCCCCGGCAATGGCGACGAGCTGCGTGAGAAAGTGGCTCTTGCCCTTGCGCAGCTCCGCCTCGATGCTCCAGTATTCCTCCGGCAGGAAGGCCTCGATCTCCGCTTCACGCTCACAGATCATGCGCAGCGCCACGGACTGCACGCGTCCTGCCGACAACCCGTTCTTCACCTTCTTCCACAGAAGAGGCGAAAGGTAATACCCGACGATGCGGTCAAGCACCCGCCGGGCCTTCTGCGCATTAACCTTCGACATGTCGATGACGCCGGGGTGACTCACGGCGTCGCGAATGGCTTTGGGTGTTATTTCGTTGAAGGTGATGCGCTGGATCTGCGGCGGGGTCTTTCCCACCTGCAGGGCGTTGCGCAAGTGGAAGGAGATCGCTTCCCCCTCACGGTCATTATCCGATGCGAGCAGGATAAGATCGGCCTTGCGGGCCTTCTGTTTCAGCTCGCGCAGGATCCTGGCCTTGCCCCTCACCGTGATGTACTCGGGTTCGAAAGAGCCGGTCACGTCGATGGCAAGCCGTGATTTGGGCAGATCGATGAGGTGCCCCATGGAGGCAGCGACCGTGTAGCCCTTTCCGAGGTACTTCTCTATTGTCTTGCCTTTTGCCGGGGATTCCACGATCAGGAGGATCTGCTTTTTGCCCGCGGTGGGGCGCCGGGATCCCGATTTTGCCGGGCGCCGGGGCGGATGCTCAGTATCGACAACCGTGGCCGTGTCCGGGATTCCGGTGGCAGTCGTGGCGTCGTCATCAGCCCGCTTTTTCGGCGTCTTCTCTTTTGGCATCATGTTCTCCAGTATGTTTTCCCGCCGTGCACGGCGCAGTTGCCATCGAGCTCTTCCTCCAGCGTCCGCGACGAAAAGTCGGCCGCAGACCCATGCCGGGAATCGATGGGGAACGCGGTCGCGCTCATTCCCCAGTCACGAAGGATGTCCGCGGCTCCGCTGATCACCGGCGCCCCCGCGTCGGCGAGCCGGCCCGTCCCGGCCCCTGCGCTTCCCGGGATTCCGGCGGCATGAACCCAGAGGTCCCTCCCCTGGTCCAGCGCGTATTCAGCCGTGATGAGCGCTCCCGAGCGCTCCGGCGCCTGCACGATCACCACGGCCCTGCACAGGCCGCTGATGATCCGGTTGCGCGCGGGGAAGTGGTATTGCAGGGGCGGCACGCCGGGCGGGTATTCGCTCAGGATTGCCCCTCCGCGATCCAGCAGCGCCCGTGCAGCGGGCCTGCTGCTCACCGGGTAGATCCGGTCGATGCCGTTGCCCAGCACCGCGACTGATCTTCCCCCCGCCTCCACGCACCCTTCGTGCGCCTCGCGATCGATGCCGCGCGCCAGCCCCGAGACGACGCAGATGCCTTCCCGGCCCAGGTCGAAACCGAGCCGGAATGCCGCAGTCCGGGCGGCGCCCGTTGGGAATCGCGTTCCAACAATCCCCGCGAGAGCATCTCCGTTGTCAGGAAGCGTTCCACGAATGAAAAGCGTCACCGGCGGGTCGTAGATCTCCCGAAGCTGGGCCGGATACCCCGTGTCCCAGTAAAAGATGCTTTGCGCTCCGCATTCGGTCAAGTCATTTTGAGTTTGCCGCGCGGAGTCGAGGATCTGCCCCGGTTGCCAGAGCCTCGTGGAGAGCTTTCTCCCCACGAGCCGGGCGATATCGGCCAGGGCGAGATCGAAAATGGGGGCCGCGCCTTTCATGATGGTGATCAAGGTGAACTTTTCCCGCGGACGCAGGAACTCGACATGGGAAAGCCCCAAAAGACAAAGCCGCTCGTGTTCGTCCATGCCCCTAACAAACGGGAGTATTGCGTGCGCGGCTTTCATATCGCGCCACCCCTCGGGCTCCCGCCGTTTTTGTCGAAACGAATGTCGCCAGGAGCGACCG
>PMDT01000014.1 GCA_003154555.1 Spirochaetaceae bacterium | reverse complement strand
AGATGCGTGGCGAAGGAGTGGCGCAGCGTGTGCACCTTGCCTTCCAGTCCTGCGCGCAGGGCAAGGCGCTTGAATATCTTCCAGACGGTTTTCCGCGACAGCATATTCCCGCCGCGTCCCAGAAAAAGAACGTCCACGGGTTTGCGCCCCGCCAGATCGGGCCTGATCTCCCTGATGTAAAGGCCCAGGGCTTTGACCGCCCGCTCGCCCATGGGGACCATCCGCTCGCGCGATCCCTTGCCCATGACGCGAAGCGCTCTCTCGGGAAGCGAGACGCGGTCCAGCGTGAGCCCGATTGCCTCGCTCACGCGCAGGCCGCACGAGTAGATCAGCTCGAAGAGGGCCCTGTCCCGTATCCCCAGTGGCTGCGAAGGATCGCAGACGTCCAGAAGCGCATCGATTTCTTCGGTCGCGAGGTATCGGGGGATCCTCATCGTGCCGCGCGGTGACTCGACCAGCCGGGCAGGATTCACCGCAACCTTTTCTTCGAGGACGAGAAAACGATAGAAAGCGCGCAGGGCGGACGCGCATTTGGCAAGGGTGTGCGGGTCGATATTGTCCACGCGCTTGCCAAGGAGATAATCGCTTACATCCGTCGCGGTCGCGACGGTGGCTTCCCTGCCTTTTCCCGCCAGGGACAGGAGGAATGCCCGCGCCTCCGACGCATAGGTGGCAACGGTGGCGGGCGAAAGACGCCTCTCCGCGGCGAGGTAGCCGCTGAACAGGTTCACCAGCTCGCCGTCGGGCGGTTGCGTCCCGCCCGGCATCCCCCCGGAAACGTCTGTGGTGCGCGCGTTCATGACGGGCGTCGTCAATCCTTCTGGCCGACGATGCGCTTTTCCCTGAGCACGGTCGGCACGCTCAGATCGGCCTCCCGGGAATTGCGCCCCATGAGGAAGTCTTCCGCGCTCTTGCGGCTTCCTGCCTTGCCCATGGCTGACCATTCCTCGTACGGGATGATCTCCGCTGTGTCGCTGCGCTCGGGCTCCGGCATCACGGGGCGCGGCTTGGCCGCGTTGAAGCCCGTGGCGATCACCGTGACCCGCAGGCGGTCGTTCAGCGCTTCGACGATGGAGGTGCCGGCGATGATGAGGGCATCGCTGTCCGCGTTCGCCGTGATGATCTTGAGCACCTCTTCGTACTCGGAGAGGCAGAAATCGAAACCGCCCGTGACATTCACAAGAATGCCCTTGGCCCCTTCCACGCGCGCGTCCTCCAGGAGCGGGTTGTTGATGGCATTCGTTGCCGCGTCGGTGGCGCGATTCTCCCCGGACCCCATGCCAATGCCCATGAGAGCGTCGCCCTTGCCCTTCATGATCGTGCGCACATCGGCGAAATCGATATTGATCTCGCCGGGCTCCGTGATGAGGTCCGATATGCCCTGGACGCCCTGGCGCAGCACCTCGTCGGCCATGAAGAAGGCCTCGCGGATCGGGGTGCGCTTCTCCGCAATTTTCAAGAGGTGCTGGTTTGGGATCGTGATCAGGGTGTCCACTTCCTCCCGCAGCTTCTCGATGCCTTCCTCGGCGAGCTGCATCTTGCGCTTGCCTTCGAAGTCGAATGGCTTCGTGACAACCGCCACGGTGAGGGCACCCATCTGGCGCGCCACGTGGGCAACGACAGGCGCGGCGCCGGTCCCGGTACCGCCGCCCATGCCCGCGGTGATAAAGACCATGTCGGCGCCCTTCAGGAGATTCTGGACGCTGTCCTGGTCCTCCAGCGCCGCCTTCTCCCCGATCTCGGGAATTCCGCCGGCGCCCAGGCCGCCGGTCAGCTTCGTGCCGATGGCGAATCGCGTCTCCGCGTTGGAGCTGTGCAGTGCCTGCTGGTCCGTATTGATCGCCACGAAAGAGACATTCTTCAGTCCCATGGCAATCATGCGGTTGACGGCATTGTTGCCGCCGCCGCCCACGCCGACGACCTTGATGACCGTCGGGCTCGTGCCGGTACTTTCGAAAAGCTCGATGTTCATGACCCCTCCCCTGCATGAATTCCAGGAGCACGGCCGAAGCCCTGCTCCCTGAGCCGATTCGGTTATTTCTAGAAGAAATCTTTAAACCAGGTCCTCATTCTCTCCCATACACTTGTGAACGTGCTCTCGCTGGAGCTTGTGTCGAAACCCTCCGCCCCCTCGCGGGTGGCGCCGAACATGACCAGGCCGACACCGGTGGAATACATCGGGTCGTGGTATTCCTCGACAAGTCCGCCGAGCTTCATGGGATACCCGATGCGCGCCGGCAGGCCGAATATCTCGGATGCAAGCTCGTTCGCCCCGGAAAGGAGCGACCCGCCGCCCGTGAGGACGACCCCGCCGCCGAGCAGGTGCAGGTATCCCTTTTTCTCGATCTGCTCCTTCACCATGCCCAGTATCTCCGCCATGCGGGGCTGGATGATCTCCGCCATGTCGCGCCGTCCAATCTTCCGCGGCGGTCGTCCCCCGACGCCGGGGATGGCCACCTCGTCGTCCTCCAGGACGGACGGAACGTAGCAGCAGCCCTTTTCCTTCTTGATCTTCTCCGCGACTTCCAGCGGCGTCTTCAGCATGATGGAGATGT
>PMDT01000383.1 GCA_003154555.1 Spirochaetaceae bacterium | reverse complement strand
GTGCCGCGCCTTCCCGAGACGACGACAGCATCGACGTCCCCCTCCCGAATCGCTGCGAGCGCCTCCTCCGCCTCGCGCAGGCGCGCGGTGAGCTCCGCAACCTGGCGTGGGAGCCCCGGGCGGGGAGGGGGGGATCTCACGACGGAGGCCTCAGGTCGAGCCCCACGAGGATTCTGTCCCTCTCCGTCATGTCTCCGACCAGCATTCTCAATGGCAATGGCAACTTCCTGATGAGCGTGGGTGCCGCGATGATCTGCTCTCCCTGCGCCAGGGTGGGTTGCTGGTAAATATCGATGATCGCAAGCTGGTACCTTCCCTTCAGGTATTCATCGCACAACTCCGTGATCGCCCTGATAGCCTCCGTGGATTTTCGGTTCACCCCTGCGACGTACAGCTTCAGGACGTAGCGGGGGCGGCGCTTTCCGCGAGTGGCAGTCCCGCGGAGGTGAGTCCTGGACACTTTCCTGCCTGCCGGCGCACCCTCTTTTTTCGCGCTCATCGGGCCCGGATATCGAGGCCGATGAGGACCCGCTCGGTGTTTGAAAGGTCCCCGATGATCCGGCGCATTGGCGTGGGAAGGTTCCGCACGAGGGTGGGAACGGCGACGATCTGATCTCCTTTGGCCAGCTGCGGTATTTTCAGGAGGTCTATCACCACCACGCGGTACTGGCCGGCGAGGTGCTCCGCGCAGATGCGCTCGAGGTTTTTCAGCGCCCTCTCGGCCCGGGGTGTCCGACCGGCAATGTAGAGTCGAAGGTCCCATGCGCTTTTTTTCGAGGCCCCCCGCGGTTTCGCTGCCTTTTTGCTTTTTCCCTTTGTTCCTGCGCTCGCCATAAGCTTTCAGTCCGCTTTCCTGGAAATCCGCAACTGCCTGCGCTCCTGGCTCAGCCGGGTCGCTCTGAGTCGTTCCCTGTCATCGGCGGCTTTCATTTCTCCCCCCAGGTTCTTCAGCCTGAGACGCATGGCAGCTATTTCTGCCTCCAGTCTCTGGCGAGCACCCTCCATCTCACCCTGGTTCTTTTCGAAGCCCTGCTTCGCCTCAGCAGCCCCGTCCCTGTCCCGTGCTTCCTGCACCTCGCGGGAGGAGCCCATGAGAACCTGCCCCGACCCCACGTAAGGGTCGCGCAGCGTTACGCCCTTGTCCGTGAGGAGGAACTCCCGCACCTGGTTGGAATGCGCCATCCCCCGGCTCTTGATCACGACGAGCCCACGGCTCCGCTCCCCCCCGGATTCGAATGTCCGCAGATGCAGCCAGGTATCGATCAGGGAGGAAATGCTCACCTCGCTCCCTTCGGCCTGCGCGCTCTTGGACAGGGTGGTGAAAAACGCGGTGATTCCGCGGCCTTTCAGATAATCGATGGTGCGCGTCAACATCGCTTCCACTTCGTCAATCAGCCCCTCGCCGCCAAGGCTCGTGATGGGATCCATGATCACCGTGGAAGGAGAAAACTCCTCCACCCACTGGTGAAGGTTTGCGAGGTGGTTTTCCAGACCGTACAGGGTCACGCGCTGGCTTCTGAACTGCAGCAGTGCCCGTGGGATCCAGTGCTTGAGATCGAAGCCGATGGACGCCATGTTGCGAAGAAGCTGCTCCGGGGATTCCTCGAAGGAGACGTAAAGGCACTTTCTGCCGGCGCGACACGCGCTGTCGGCGAACGCGGCGGCGAGGCTCGTCTTGCCCGTCCCCGCGCTCCCCGACACGAGGATGCTGCTCCCGAGGTAGTATCCCTTGCCGCCAAGCATGGAATCCAGCTTCCGGATGCCCGTGGAGATGCGCGCCTTGCTGACGGGATAACTCAGGCCGAGGGAGGTGATGGGCAGCACGCTCAGGCCCTTGCTGTTGATCATTGTCGGATACTCGTTCGTGCGGTGCTGGCTGCCCCGGTACTTCACGACGCGGAGCCGCCGCGTGGCGATCTGGCTCTTCACCCGATGGTCGAGCCGAATGACGCAGTCGCTCACGTATTCCTCCAGGCCGTGACGCGTGAGCGCGCCGTCGCCCTGCTCCGCGGTGACGATGGACGTGACACCTTTTGCCTTCAGCCAGCGGAACAACCTGCGAAGCTCTGCCCGGAGGATTGCCTCGTTCGGCAGGCCGTCGAACAGACCGTCGATGGTGTCCAGCGCCACGCGCTTCGCTTTGACCTCGTCGATAAGCCCCCCGAGACGAATAAAAAGTCCGTCCAGGTCATATTCTCCGGACTCTTCGATCTCGCTCCTCTCGACCCGCACTTCGTCCATTGCAAGAAGCCCGCGTTTGCGGAGGTCGCTCAGGTCGATACCCAGGCTGGCGACGTTCGCCGTCAGATCCCCGATGGGCTCTTCGAACGATACAAAGACGCCGGGCTCGCCGAAGTCGAGGATCCCGCGCGCGATGAACTCCGTGGCCAGGAGAGTTTTGCCGCACCCCGGCCCCCCGCACACCAGGGTTGCCCGCCCCCGCGGAAGCCCGCCTTCAGTGATCTCGTCCAGCCCGCGAATGCCCGTGGGACATTTCCGTATCCCGCGAAGCTTCACTCGCGGGGATTGCACTTTCGTCATCGCTCCACCTCGTTTCTGCCAGAGCTATCCTACTTCATGTGGTTGTGAAGTCAAGCGGGGAGGGTGCTGTCGTGTTTTTTCTACACGCCCGTGTGAGATTTCCTACACGATTTTTCATGGATCACGCGACTTCCAAGCCCTGCATGCCCGATGTATTATTTCTATGTGAGGTGGTAGCCACATGCCGGCAATGATTGGCCATCGACCTGCATGGTCGAAGACGAGGAGCCCTCCGATGATGCCCGACAGCCGAAAGAACCATCTTCTCGCTGTCCTTCCTGAGCTCGCGACCCAGCGCCTGCGTCCCCACCTGGAGCGGGTCGAGCTGCCGTTGGGGAAGGCCCTGTATGAGTCAGGGGATCAGCTCAATCACGTCTACTTCCCGACGACTGCCATCGTTTCCCTGCTCTACGAATTGGAGGACGGCGCGTCCGCCGAGATCGCAGTGGTGGGCAACGAAGGAATCGTGGGCATTGCGCTCTTCATGGGTGGGGATACGATGCTGAACCGGGCCGTCGTGCAAAGCGCGGGCCATGCCTACCGCCTCCACGGGCAGTTGCTCAAGCAGGAGTTCAACCGCGCCGCTGCTTTGCAGCATCTGCTGCTGCGCTACACCCTGGCGCTGCTCTCCCAGATGGCGCAGACGGCGGTCTGCAATCGGCACCATTCCGTGGATCAGCAGCTCTGCCGGTGGCTGCTTCTCAGCCTCGACCGTCTGCAGTCGAATGAGCTTGTCATGACGCAGGAGCTTATTGCCAACATGCTGGGCGTGCGCCGTGAAGGCGTCACCGAGGCCGCGGGGCGGCTGCAGAGCGCAGGCCTGATTCACTATGTCAGGGGCCACATCACCGTGCTGGATCGACCAGGCCTGGAGAAGCGGGTCTGCGAATGCTACGATGTCGTCAGGAAGGAGTTCCGTCGACTCCTTCCCGACGTCACTGCTGTGTGAGAACGCGACCTAGAAGGGTCCGAACTTTATCGCCACGGCAAGGGCCATGAAGCCGAGGCAGATGAGGACGGTTATTGCCTGGAGAGGCAGGGTCCAGCGCACCCACTTCGGGTAGCTCACGATGGTGAGCCCCAGGCAGATCATGAGGAACGGGTTCGTCGGATAAAGGATATTGGCGAAACCGTCGCCGTTGTCGAATGCGAACACGACGGTCTGCCGCGTCAGGCCGACCAGATCTGCAAGCGGCGCGAGGATCGGGATGATGAGGAAGGCCTTGGCCGACGCAGATGGTATGAAAAACTCGAAGACCAGTGTGATCAGGTAGACGAAGGCCACGGCAGCATACGGGCCGACCCCGCTTATTTTGCCCGCAGCCGCATAGAGAATCGTGTCGAGGATGCCCCCTTTCGTGATGATGAGCTTCACGCTCATGGCCATGAGGATCATGACGATGGCCGGGAGTATCGACCTCATGCCGATCAGGAAGCATTTTCCAAGTGCTTTCCCTTTTTCCCCGGCAACCAGCGCGGCGCCGTTGCAGGCAATCACGAAGAAAAGGCCCATGATCGGGAATGCAAAGGAAGAAATGGCCTTGATGCGCGTTGCGGCAATGATGAAAAGGATCGCCGCGAGAAACCACAGGCCGAGCCATCTGACCGCGGCGCGCATGCGCGGTCTGGAAGCGACCTCGTCGCTGGCCACCGCTCCGCTCACGTCGATGGATGCGCGCAGACGGAGGTCCTCCTCGTGCACGATCGAGCGCGCGGGATCGCGTTCCACCTTGCGGGCATGGCGCCGGACAAAGAGGAAAACCAGGGCGAACATGGTGACAAAGAAGATCGCCCGCAGCCAGAGGCCCGAGTAGAGCGGCAGCCCGGACAGCGATTGTGCGATGGTGACCATGAAGGGATCCATCGTGGCGGCTGCGAAGCCGAAGCCCAGTGAGAGCAGGCTCATGCCGAGCCCGGTGAGGCTGTCCCAGCCCAGGTAGAGGGCGAGCGGCACGATGAAAACGACCAGGGGCGCCGCCTCCTCGTAGATGCCCAGCACGGAGGAGGCAATCATGAAGAAGAATATGATCGCCGCCATGAGAACGTACTTGTTCTTCCTGAACCGGGAGACGATCATCGACAGCGCGACCTTCAGGATGCCGCCCTTGTCCAGGACGGTGAACGAGCCCCCGATCAGGACCAGCAGGATGATGATCGTGATGACCTGGATATTGCCGGGAGACCACAGGACCTCCACGGGGGCCGTCAGCCAGCGCCATGCAGGGTAATTTGGCCGTGCGCCATAGGCAAAGGTGCCGGGAATGACCTTGTCGACGCCCGCCTCCACCGTATGCCCGTAGCTGCCTGACGGGATCACGTAGGTGAGGATGCCGGACCCGATCATGAGGGCAAGAATGATGGCAATCGTGGTGATGAAAGCGCGCGCGCTGATCTGGATCGCCGCTCCGCTCCGCTTGGCGTCGTCGCTCATCTATCGGCACTCCTTCCAGGCGTCTATGAAATGACGCACATTGCTTCGAACGCGGTCCGAGGCATCATAGATGCCGTCCACCGGTGAAAGAATGAACCCGTTGCCGGGCGCCAGGATATCCATCGTGCTCTTCACCGTCTCGCGGATCAGCTCTGGTGTCCCAGCCTCCACCGTCAGGGAGCCGTTGACGCCGCCCCAGAGGCACATGCGTCCTTTCGCCTTCGCTTTCGTTTCACGAAGGTCGTAGCCTCCCTGCACGGGATCCAGGCCGATCAGGACATCGACGCGCGCCTCAAGGATCATGTCGAGCAGGGGCATTGCACCCGCCGTCATGATGTAGCCGAACCTGACGCCGCGCGCATGCGCCGTTTCCACTTCCTTTTTCAAGTGAGGAAATATGAACTTTCGATACAAGGCGGGTGACCAGAAGTCAGAGCCCTCGTACCAGCCGCGGCGCACCCACAGGTCGATTCCTTCGTTCAGAACGACCTTCATCCGTGCGAGGTTCCAGTCCGCGATCATGTGGAACAGCTCCTCGACAAGAGCCGGCTGATCGGCAGTGAGGAAAATGAGCTCCTGCAGGCCGCAAAGCCACGACGCCATGTCTGCGAGCACGCCCCACTGATAGACGCGCAGCAGCTCCATTTCCTGTGCAAGTTTCCGATTTGATTCCGACGAGGAGCGAAAATGCGCGATCGTTTCGGCATCCGGCGGCTGCAGGAGATACGCAAGCGCTTTCAGATCCGATGGCTTCGTGATGAGGGTCTTCGTGGCCCGGGCAATGATGAAATCATCGACAAACAGGAGATGGTCCCCGTAAGGCCAGTCCTCGGTCTGGTTGGCAGACACCGTCAGTGGTCCTGCAGGGGTCAGGTATTCACGATGGAGGACCGGATACCGCGCCCCGGGGCCGAGTTCGCGCCACTCCCTGAGGGTGACATCCCGGTGCGCGTGCACCGGCATGCCGCGAAGGGTCACATTGACCTTTCCGGGGTAGTCGAGCTGGTAGCCGCGAAGATCGAGCGGATCCCCTGGGCGGCTCACCGACCAGGAGGGAATGTCGACGAGCGGATCCAGGCCCAGGTCCGCCTGGGCAGCGACCAGGTTCTGTTCCCCCGGGAACCATTCGTCAAAGCCATGCAGCAGCATGAAACAGCATGGCGTGTAGTCGACTGGATCGCAGGACAGGGCGTGCATCATCCGCTCGCGCGATGACATGCGTTTCACTGGCTGTCTCCTCTCGTGTGACGCTGAGGGTATCGTCGAACGGATGGAGACACAAGTGCCGGGGATCCGGCGCTCAGATGCCGTGAGGCCTTCGTTGCAGCGCCGGCTCGTCGCTTGACGGCTTCCGGGAGCGACGATAGCCTGACGGCATGGTCCGATACGTGTTGATCGGCGCCGGGACACGAGGCAAGGATGCGTACGCCCGGTGGATCGCGGACAACCCTGATGAGGCGGAGCTTGTGGCGGTTGCCGAGCCGCAGGAAGGACGCCGGGTGGAATGCGCCGCCCGGCATCGGCTGTCAGAAGGGATGCTTTTCAAGGACTGGCGGGAGCTGATCGACAGGGGGAGGATCGCCGATGCCTGCATCGTGGCGACGCAGGATCGGGACCATGCCGCCCCGGCCCGTGCCGCGATTGCGGCCGGCTATAATGTCCTCCTGGAAAAACCGATGGCTGTCACCGAAGAGGACTGCATGAGCCTCGTGGCGGCATCCGAAGAAGCAGGGGTGATCCTTCGCATCTGCCATGTTCTGCGCTATACGCGCTTCTTTGCCGCCGTGAAAAGCGCACTGGATTCCGGCCTGCTGGGGGAGATCGCAATCATCCGGCATTCTGAAAACGTGAGCTATTGGCATTACGCGCACTCGTACGTGAGGGGCAACTGGCGGAACGCGGCCGGCGCGAGCCCGATGATTCTTGCAAAAAGCTGTCACGACATGGACATTCTCTGCTGGCTCGCAGGCGCACGGCCGCGGGTTGTGCAGTCCTTTGGGTCGCAGGAGTATTTCCGGGCGGATCATGCTCCCGCCGGCGCGCCTGCCCGCTGCACCGACGGATGCCCCCACGAGCGGCAGTGCCCGTGGTACGCGCCGCGGCTCTATCTCAATGGCACACCGATGCTGAAGAATCTCGCCTTTTCCAAAAGCCTCCTTATCCGACCTCTTGCGTCCTTTTTCTCGACGGAGCCTTTTGACCGGCTCTGGGACTGGAAGGAATGGCCGTCAGTGACGATCTCTGACCGGCATTCCCGGGCCGCGCGAATGGCGGCGCTGCAGGATGGCCCCTACGGCCGCTGCGTCTACCGATGCGACAATGACGTCGTGGACCGGCAGGTCGTGAATGTGCAGTTCGACAATGGAGTCGTTGCTGCCTTTATTCTCCACGGCCATTCCTATCAGGAAGGACGGCAGATCAGGATCGACGGCTCCGCGGGGTCCCTGGAAGGGACATTCGGCTTCGCGGGGGAAGAGCTCGTGCTTTTCGACCATCGTCGGGGGGGCCGAAAAGTCCTCTGGCGCAACCGCAGTCCTTTTCGCGGCCATGGGGGAGGGGATGAAGGCCTGATGGAAGACTTCACGTCCCACGTGGAGGCATTTCTGAAAGGCGCGGCACCCCCTGATGAGCCAGGCGCGGCCCGGGCCGCACTGCGCAGCCATTTGCTCTGCTTTGCGGCGGAGCGAGCGCGCATCGAAGGCTGCGTCATCACGCTGGATGAAAAAGGAGCCGCCGTATGAACAGGAACCAGCGCTATTTCAGCCTCGTCGTGATTTCCCTGATGATGATCGTGCTGAACATGGATGCGAATGTCATGAGCCCCACCCTTGTCATGATCGAGAAAGAGTTCGGCATCGGGGACGCGGCAATCGGGAGCATGATGGGGCTCTTCACGATTATTGGTGCCGTGGTGTCCCTGTTCTGGGGATACTTCGCCGACAAGGCGGCCCGCAAGGTGCTCTTCATCGCGGCTATTCTTATCGGCGAGCTGCCCTGCACGCTCACGGCATTCGCGCCGAACTATCCGGTCTTTTTCGCGCTGCGCATCCTGTCAGGCGTGGGCCTGGGCGCCGCGTACCCTCTTCTGTATTCAATCGTCGGCGACATGTTCGATGAAAGGGAACGGCCGTCGGCCGTCGCCATTGTCACAGTCGCCGTGAGCGTCGGCACCATTGCGGGCACCCTGGTCGGAGGTTACGTCGGCGGGAATGGCGACTGGCGCACCCCCTTCATCGTCGCATCGGCACCGAACTATCTTCTCGTGCTGGTGTACTGGCTCCTGACGCCGGAACCGAAAAAGGCAGCGTCTGAAGAGGCGACGCGCGATCTTGTTGCCGCCGGGCTCGTCTATCCGAAGCGGCTCCACCTGGCGGACTACGCGGGCATCTTCAAGTCACGGACGAATCTCTACCTCTTCCTTCAGGGAGTCGCGGGCAGCCTTCCCTGGGGGAGCTTCTTCTTCATCAACGAATACCTCAACCGCGTGAAAGGCCTCTCCGTCGCGAATGCAACCACCGTGTTCCTGGTCTTTGGCGTTGGCATGCTTGTCGGCAACATCGTCGGGGGCCAGGTCGGCGGGCGGATATTCCGTCGGGCGCCCCGCGTGCTGCCGGCATTCTGTGCGGCCACGACGCTCCTGGGCGCCGCGATGGTCATCTGCATCGTGCTCGTGGTCCCGGCGAGCGTCCCGGAGCTCGCCCTCATGGGCTTCCTTGCCACGGCGCTTGCCGGCATGACGGGACCCAACATCACGGCGATGATCCTCGATGTGAACTCCCCGGAAAACCGCGGCGCCGTCTTCTCCATCTTCAACCTCACTGACTCACTTGGCCAGGGCTTCGGCAGATTCGTCGCCGGTTCCCTCTCGGGCTTCTTCGGTCTCACGGCGGCGCTTGCCATCTGTTCGGGATTCTGGGTCGTCTGCGCCGCGCTGATCGTTGCCGTCATCTTCACCTTCACGGCAGACATGGCCCGTCACCACGAGCACTTGCGCGGCGTGGCACGGGAGATGCGCGCGGCCGCCGCTGCCCAGGGGAAGGCGCCGTGAAGCTGGCGCAGGTCCCGGCCGCATGCGGGATCCACTGCCGCCCGTACGGTCGCGGGGATCGCAGCGCTGTGCGGGGGATCCTTCATTCGACGGGCTTTCTCGGAGAAGAGCTGGCGGGAAAAGGGCTTTTCGAGGACAAGCGGCTTTTTGCCCTTGTCAACACGGAAGGCTACCTTCGCTTTCAGCCTTCGTTCTGCTTTGTTGCCGTTGACGACGCGGACGGCACGGTGGCGGGCTATATCATCGGCACAGGGGACTCGCGCCGCTACGAAAAGACATTTCGACGGCGCATGTACTGGCGCATAGCGGTGCGGTGTTTCCTCGTGAGCTGGTGGAGACATCCCGAGTCATTTCGACACGTTCTTGCCTGGGCCCGCGCCTATTCGGATTCCGCGGAGGCTTTTTTTGACGGCTACCCGGCGCACCTGCACATCAATGTGCTGCCGACCTGCCAGCGGCGTGGCATCGGTGAGCTGCTCATCCGCACCTTTGAAGCGACGCTCCGCGATGCCGGTGTCGCCGGGGTTCATCTCATCACCTCGAATCGCAACAGCAAGGCTCTTCCGTTCTATGCCAAGCTTGGGTATGACGTGCTCGCACAAAAGCCGGGCACATTCTGGCAGGGCGTAGAAGGGCACGTCGCAATAGTGTTCGGCAAACGCCTCTGACGGGCCCTTAACAGCCCGACCGCCGTGCTGATCCGTGACCGCCGGCGGTGGCGCGCCCCCCGGGAAAAAACGGACCTCACCGAAAATTAACGGACTCTTTATCGAGTGCTAACACACGACCCGTACCCTGGCGCACGAGAGTCATCAGGCTCTCGTGATTCATTCGCGTGCGAACAGGAGGACATGAATGAAGCGCTCTATGATTCTTGCGGTTGTGCTGACGATCATGGTCGGAGCGGCCGCATCGATTGCCGCCCAGTCGACGCTCGAGATCGGCGGGTGGGGCTACGACACCGACGTGACCGGCGCCTACGGCGATGGAAAGCTCGATACGGCTGGCAACTCGCTTTTCAAGGCAACAGTCGCGGGCGGAACCCAGACAGACAAGTATTCACCGACCGTCCAGCCCTACGTGAGCTACGTCTTCACCCAGAAAATGGACACCATGAGCCTGAAGTACGGCCTGTATGCCGAAGACTGGCTTGGCCTGTACACCGGCGCGACGAAGCCTTATGAGTTCCAGATGGCGGGCAAGGTGGATCCCTCCGCCGAGCTTATAATGGGCGGCCTTGATGTCAAGGTGAGCTTCCCGCTCGTGTTCTTTTCTCCGTCGGACTCCAGCGGCTACAACGAGCTGAAGTACGGCTATAAGCCTTACAGCTACGGCATGTTCAACAACACGACGACTCCCGACTACACCCAGAGCTTCTGGGTCAACAACTACCTGAAGGCGACATACAAGATCTCTTTTGACAAGACCACCGCACTTACCCTCGGCGCGGAAGCAGATACCGGGATCACCCCCGCCTTTACGATCTTCGATGTGAAACCCCAGTTCAGCTTCGTCCTCGGTCCTGTCCAGCTCGACACGAAAGCGGACATGTTCTTCAACGACAACGCGGCCAACGGCGGCGCCAACGGGGCAGATGATCTGTACGTGTACCTGGAGCCCAAGCTGACCTTCGATTTCGGCAGCCTTGGCGTGAGCGGCTTCAAAGCATTTGTGGCAAGCCGTATCGCTCTCTACACCACCGCGACCAAGTACACCGCCGCGGCCCCCTGGCACGACACAAAAATCAACACCGGCGTGGGATACAAGATCGGCGGGCTCTA
>PMDT01000362.1:2678-2866 GCA_003154555.1 Spirochaetaceae bacterium | reverse complement strand
AGCTGCGCACGGAGGATGCCCGGCGCGTCCTCAAGAAGGAAATACGCCTGTCGGATGCCATCCGGCAGTGGGGCAATCTCGCCGCGCTGGTTGCCGCGCTGTACACCAATGACCTTTCCCTCCTGGGCAGATCGCTGCAGGACGTCGTGGCCGAGCCGGCCCGCTCCTTCCTCATCCCCGGTTTCAAC
>PMDT01000362.1:0-2661 GCA_003154555.1 Spirochaetaceae bacterium | reverse complement strand
CGGATATTTCCGCGCGCGCAGGGCACGCGATGGCTGAGGCTTTCCAGAAGGCGGGGCTTTCTTCGGATCTGTATCTTTCCGCCGTCAATCCCCGGGGCCCCGTGGTCCTCCCGGAAGAAAGCCGGGGAAACGGGTGAGGTTCGCGAGCCGGGCGCATCCAGAAAGCACGGTCAGCTTCCGGGATGCCCTTTTCACGGGACTTGCACCTGACGGCGGGCTCTATCATCCGGTCGACCCGCCGGACCTGGGGCCGATCATCGCCCGGCTGGGAGACGCCCATTCCTTCGCCGAAGTGGCCGAAGAGATCAGCTCGGCCCTCCTTGCCCCCGAGCTCGGGGAGGCAAAGGCGCGCGGTCTTGCCCGCGCGGCATTTCCATTTGCCCCGGTGCTCACGAAGCTGGACGACCGCATCCTCCTCCTTGAGCTCTTCCACGGACCTACCTGCGCATTCAAGGATTTCGGCGCCCAGTTCCTCGCTGCCGCGATGGAAGGATTCCTGCANNGGCCGCGTGAGCGAGCTGCAGGAGAAACAGCTCACAACAATGGGGGGAAATGTTCATGCGCTGGAAGTGGCGGGGAGCTTTGACGACTGCCAGCGCCTGGTCAAGGAAGCATTCCAGGACGGCGCGTTGCGCAGGAGCCTGCGGCTCACCTCGGCAAACTCCATCAATATCGGGCGGCTCCTGCCCCAATGCCTGTACTACATCTTCGCGGGGACGCGGCGCGCAGCGATCGGCGCATCGGCGCCCCTCATCTGCGTGCCGAGCGGCAATTTCGGCAACCTNNGCGGCGACGAATGTCAACGACGTGGTCCCCGTCTATCTTGAAAGCGGCAGGTTCACCCCGCGGCCATCGGCGCAGACCCTTTCCAATGCCATGGACGTGGGCAACCCGAGCAACTTCGAGCGGCTGGTGGAGATCTTCAAGGGGAGCTGGGAAGGCATGGCGGGCCGGATCGAAGGTCGCTCGGTCACTGACACCCGCACCCTGGAAACTATGAAGCGGATGTACGACGAACACGGGCAGATGATGGATCCGCACACCGCGGTGGGCGTCGCGGCCGCGCTGGACCACCTGGAGTCGGCCGCCGCTTCCGGCGCGCCCGTCGCAGGACCGGAATCGCCACGGGTGATCGTGCTCTCCACGGCGCATCCTGCCAAGTTCTCCGATATCGTCCAGAAGGCGACGGGAAAGCTTCCCGAAATGCCCGAACGTCTTGCGCGCTGTCTCAGCCTTCCAAAGCAGTCCGTGCCGATCGGGGCGAGGCTGTCCGAGCTTTCAGAGTATCTAATGGAGATGTTCGGCTGAGGCCTGCCCACGACCGGCGGCGCCTCGACGAAAGACACAAAAGCCCGGCGAATGGCTCACGCGAAAGCGCGGTAACGTACGTTTCGGAAGTTTGGTGAGAGAGGTCTCGCTGTCGGGTGCGCTGGAGAGGTCCTTCGGCCGCCGCCGGTCAGCGCCGAGCGCTAGCGGCGCATGCGGGCGCGCTGGCGCCGCTGCTTCTCAACGATGAACGGGTTGCCCCTGTCCCTCTGCCATGCCTTGTAGATCCGGCACGCCTCGTAGTAGCCCTCCTCGTCGGCGTAGCAGGACGCGGCGTCCGCGCGGTAGAGCTCCAGGAGCTGCGGGAAGAGAGGCGAGGCGAGAATGGGATCCGTGCGGAAAGACGGCAGGCTCTTCAGCGCGGGCGGCATCATGTGGAAACGCACCAGGAACTCAACCGATGAAATCGTCTCCTGCGGGAAACCGAGCCGGCGCAGGAAGCGAGTGGCAATATGCGCGCCGATCTCGGCGTGACCGTCGAATCTCTTCTCCCGGGAGCCTTCCGCGTGGGGCTTGCCGCAGTCGTGCAGCATGAGGGCCAGGGAAAGAAGCACGTCGGGCCGCTTGCGATACGTGAGCGTTGCCAGGGTATGTTCCCAGACATTTCCGTCGGGGTGGAAGTCCTTGCCCTGCGGCACGCGGGTCATATCATAGAGCTCGGGCCACGCCTCCGCGACGAAACCCGCGGCCTCCAGGAGCTCCAGACCCTTGTGCGGATTGCGCGAGCCCAGCAGCGCGATCAGGAGATCGCGCTGGTAGGCGGGCGGGGGCAGCTCGTCGCCTTTTCCCCAGCCAAGGGCAAGCGGATCGGTCGTGTAGTGATAGCGCGACACGAGGCGCGCCGCCTCGCAGAGCGCCAGCCAGCGCGGCGCCTCACTGGGCACTGCCGTCGATCCCTCGAGGGTTCCGGCCCGCAGATCGGGATAGAGATCGATCCTGTCGATGAATGCGTTGCGCCCCGGGTCGTAGAGAAGGCGCAGCACCGTGAAGGGCGCGCTCGGCGGCACGGAAAGTGAGTCGACGCATCGGAAGACCAGGCGCCGTCCTTCCGCCTGGACGCTCGCATCCTCCAGGGGGAGACCGGGGAACTGGAGCTCATCGAATGCCTTCGCAAGAGAAACAAGGGAGGAATCGATGGCGAGGTAGAGGGGGCCTGTTTCGGGGATGCGAAAGTACCTGTCCAGAGAGGAATATCCGCAGAGCAGAAAGGGAATCTTCTCCTCTTTCAGCTTCTCCAGCGCATTGGTCATTTCAATCCCCTCTCTCCGGTACGAAACCAAGGGTACACAGAATTGCCCGGATGCGTCCACTCCATGCACGGTACGCCGTGCGTTT
>PMDT01000315.1 GCA_003154555.1 Spirochaetaceae bacterium | reverse complement strand
ACAAGATGTGGGAGACCCAGAAATATCTTTCGATGCTCAACTATACGTACAACTCGACCCACCTGCTCATGAACAAAGCGGCCTTCGACAAGTTGACCCCGGCCCAGCAGCAGATCCTTATCGAGGAGGCGCAGAAGGCAGGTCTTGCGATGCAGAAGTCGGTCCGCGACCAGGAAGCAAACCAGATCGCTGAAATGAAGAAGAACGGCATGGAAGTGGCGTATCCCGACACCGCACCCTTCAAGGTCGCCGCGCAGCCCGTGTACGACGCCCTCAAGGCCCAGGTAGGCGACGCGACATTCAAGACCTTCATGGACCTGCTCGACAAGAGCAAATAGCACTCAAGCTTTTCCCGCGGGGGCGCCTGGCCGGCGCCCCCTTTCATGTGACGCGCGGCATCGCCGCGGACAACGGCATCGCCGACGGAGACCGACATGCTTACCATCGCCATATTCGTCGTTCTTCTCGTGTTCATCCTGATTGACCTGCCGATCGTCGTTGCCATCGCCCTCACGGCGGTCGTTTTTTTCGTCGGCCTTGGACAGGGACGGTTCCTGACGATGCTGCCCCAGCGGATGTATTCGGGCACGACGGGATTCGTCCTGCTCGCGGTGCCCTTCTTCATTCTCGCTGGAAACCTCATGAATACCGGCGGCATCACAAGCCGCATCTTCCGTTTCGCAAAGGCCCTCTTCGGACACGTTCCCGGCGGTCTCGGCCACGTGTCTGTCGTCTCGTCGATGATCTTCTCCGGGATGTCGGGTTCCGCGGTAGCAGACGCCGCCGGCCTGGGGCAGATCCAGCACAAGGCAATGGTCGACAACGGCTACCCGCCGGCGATTTCGGCGTCCATCGTTGCATCGTCGTCGACGATCGGGCCGGTCATTCCTCCTTCCATTCCCTTTGTCCTGTACGGTGCGCTCACCGGCGTTTCAGTCGCGCGCCTGTTCATGGCGGGATTCATTCCCGGCGTTCTCATGGGCGTGGCGATGATGGCGGCAATCGCCATCATGGCCGGACCCCGCGGTCTTCCCCGCTCGAAGCGCGCAACACTGAAAGAAGTCCTGCTGAGTTTCCGGGCCGCCATTCTTCCGCTGCTGGCGCCCGTGATCATCATCGGGGGGATCTTTTCAGGGCTGTTCACGCCGACGGAAGCTTCGGTCATCGCCTGCATCTACGCGGCCATTCTCGGTTTTATCTACAAGGACCTGAAGCTTTCGGACCTGCCCGACATACTCTGGAAATCGATCAAGCAGAGCACGGCCCTTCTCTTCATCATGGCGGCGGCCAATTTCTTCGGGTGGCTGACGCTCTACCAGAGGATACCGGACAACCTCATCGGAGGCCTGGCTTCCCTGAGCGTCTCGGGATCCGGGGTCATCTGGATGATCATCATCATCGACCTGATCCTCGGCTGCTTCCTGGAGGGCAACTCGATCTTCCTCATCACGATCCCGATCTTCCTCCCCATCATGATGCAGTACAACCTGGACCTCATCAATCTCGGCGTCGTGATGACATTGTTGATCATGATCGGCAACCTGACGCCGCCCGTTGGCATGTGTCTTTTCGCGGTGTCGAGCTTCAGCAAGGTCGGCATCCTGGACCTTGCAAAGGAGTGCTGGCCCTACATCGTCGGCATCCTCGCCATCACCATCCTGATCGCCTTTGAGCCGTCGATCGCGACCTGGCTTCCGAATCTGCTCATGGGCAAGGGCATGTGAGGAGGCGGTCATGACGACTTTGAAGGCGATTCTAAAGACAATCGACATGGTCCTTACAGAGATCCTCAAGTGGGTGACTGTGATCCTTTTCCTTGTCCTCACGGTCATTGTCACGGCAAATGTCCTTTTGCGCATATTCCCCATCACGTCGCTGCACTGGATGGACGAAATCGTGGAGATGTGCTTCGCGGGATTGGTGTTCTATGGAGCGGCAGGCGTCTGGATGGTGAAGGGGCACTTCAGCGTCGGAGACTGGATCGGCAAGAGGGTGAAAAATGCGCGGGCGCGGGGACTCTACCGGCTTCTCGTAGAGCTCATCTCTCTTCTCTTCATCGGGATCCTGTTCAAGTATTCCCTCGAGCTCGCCCTGCGTTCCCGGGAAGTGACGTCTGTCTTCCAGATTCCCAAGAGAGTGCTCTATTCCGCCATCCCTGTTTCCGCGCTCATCATGGTCTTCTATTCCGCGGTCAACGTGATTGCGCAGGTCATCGAAATCGTCCGGCCCGCGCCAATCGAAAAATAGCGCTCGAGGGCCGGTGTGACCGGCCCTCGGTGAGTGCCGCCTGCTCGACACAAGCGTCCACCTGGTGCGCGTTCAGGCCTGTTTTCCCGCAAGCCTGTTCTTCAGGAGACCGAAGCCGAGCTTCCAGAGCTTCGTTTCCTTCATGAGGAGCTGCACGATGAACTTCGAGGGGAAGTCCCTGTCGTGCGTCGCGATGATCTGCTTGTTGCGGTTCTTCTCGAAGATGTCAATCAGCTCGTCCGCCTGCTCCTCCGTCATCGCGTTCATGAGACGCTCGTAGCCTTCCCGGTCTTCGGCGAGATAGCGGGCGGCAAGCAGGCCGTAGATGATCCCGCCATAGGTCGTCGCCTTCACCTGGGTGGCGGCGTCGCCGATGAGAAAGACGCTCTCCCCCGGCTTCCGCAGCCGCAGATGCGGGTCGTAGACCGGTATCACGCCGCTCTGGTCCTCGAGGACCTGCGCCCCGTCGAGCAGCCTGGCGTAGTCGCGTCGCAGCGCCTGCGTGTCAGGACCGATCACACCGACCCGGGCAATCGTGTCATTCTCCGGCACGACCCAGGAGAACTCACCCAGGGTCAGCCGTATCTCCGTGACGCCGACTTCCAGGCCGGGAAAGACGCAACGCGCCTGCAGGCCCGTCACGAATGAACGGCTGCCGTACAGATCGGCCGCCTGGGCAACCGCGCTGAACGGGCCGTCGGCGCCCACGATCATCTCTGCGTCGTAGCGCCCCCGGCTGGTCTTCACGACATAGGAGGCGCCCCGCCGCTCGTACCCTTCGAAACGTTCTCCGAGGTGCAGCGAGGCGCCGCTGTCAAGCGCTTTCCTGAGCATGAAACGGTCGAAAGCGGCCCGGTCGAGGATCATGTTCACCTTGTCCAGGTCGACGTACATGCTCCTGCCGCCGGGCGCCACGAGCTTGAACTTGCGGATCCTGCTCACGATGAGCTCTTCCGGGATATCGCCGATGACGCCGTGGACCGAATCGGTGAGAATTCCCGTGCAGGAGACGGGCATGCCAACCTGCGCATGGTCCTCGAAGATGTGCACGTCGCTGCTTTTCTCCAGGGACGCGAAGTAGCACCCGGCAGGGCCTGCACCGATAACCGCGATCATCCTGTCACCTCCGGGGGGAATGTAGGCCCTTTGCCGGCTTTCTCCGGTTGCCGGAGTGTGTCTTTTTCGTTGCAAATCGGGGCGACAATGTTTCGCTCTCCGAAAATCCTGCTTGACATATTTCCCGTCGTCAATATAATGAGTAAAGACTCAGTGAGTTGGGAGTCATTATGATTGCTGAGAGCACGCGGACAAAGAGAAAGAACAGGACGCGGCACATTCTCATGAAAGCGGCGTTCGACCGATTTGCGCGCGACGGCCTGGCCGCGGCGCGCACGTCCGATATCGCCGCGTCGGCAGGCGTCTCGCACGGGGCGGTCTTCGTTCATTTTCCCTCGCGGGAGGACCTCCTGGAAGCCGTTGTCGACGAGCTTGGTACCCGTGTTGCGCGCCGGATTCATGAGCTTTCGCAAACGGGCGCGAGCGTGAAAGAGCTGCTGGAAGCCCATGTGCAGGGATTGGCGGAATTCGAGCCGCTCTATGCGCGGCTGGTTATGGAGGAGTCGGTGCTCACCCCGCGCGCGCAGAGCGGGGTTGTGATGATCCAGTCGGCCATCTCCGAGCATCTCAGCCATGCGGTCGCACGCGAATCCGCCGCGGGAACGATTCGAAAAATGCCGTTTCACCTTCTTTTCAACACGTGGATCGGGCTGCTCCACTATTACATCGCCCATGCCGCATCATTCGCCGCGCCGGGTCAATCGGTGCTGGAGCGCCATGGCCCGGCGCTTGTGAAGCACTTCTGGGGACTGATAAAGGAGTGAAGGATGAAGGACTATGACAATTTTTTCCTGCCCGCGGCCGACCTGTCGCGGGGCAAAGAGTTCTATCGCGATGTCCTGGGTCTTGAAGTCAAATTCGATTTCTCTTCAAAGGGCATGACGGCTTTCAAGGTCGGCGCGCAGGAGCCGGCGATCATACTGACGGCGCGACAGAACTCGCGTCCGGCAATCTGGTTCACCGTGGACGATGTGCACGAAGAGTTCGAAAGGCTGAAGGCGCGGGGAGTCACGTTCCTCACTCCTCCATTCCAGATTGCGACGGGACTGGCCGCGGAGTTCGAAGATCCATTCGGCAACAGGTTGGGGATCACCGACTATTCGGCTCGTCCCTCGGGCGTGTCCATTGACAGGCGGGCAGGGAGCAGGAGGGATAGATGAAGAGTTGCATTTCGTGCGGCATGCCCATGACCAGGCCGGAGCAGTTCGCCATGGGTGACGTTTCAAAGGACTATTGCGTCCACTGTGCGCGGCCGGATGGGAGCATGCAGTCATACGAGGAAAAGCTCCTGTCAATGGCCGCCTTCATCGTGAAGACGCAGGGTTTCGACGAGCAGGCGGCGGCTGCTTCTGCAAAAGAGATGATGGCCAGGCTGCCCGCGTGGAAGGGGAGAGCGTCACACGAAACATAACAGCGCATCGGGGAAGGGGAGTCAGGCAACCGGCGCGGCGGGAGCGTTCTCGACAAGCCGCATTGTCTGCCAGGCGCCGCGATGGTGCCGCAGGTACATCGCGAAGCCCATCGAGACGACGAACGCAATGAAGAAGACCCAGACGGCCACCGGCGGAAGCACGAGGATGCGGATGAAAATGAATGCGCCGACGGCCATGATCCAGTGCAGAGTCCCTGAAATGATCATGACCCACTTGGTGTCGCCGGCCGCGCGCAACGCGCCCGAAAAGACCACCTGCGTGGCATCGCCCAGCGTGTACAGGGCGGCAAGGCGCAGCAGTGTCTGGGCGAGCGGCAGGATCGCCTCATCACCGGCGGTGAAGCCGTTGGCAAAAACCTTCACGAGCACGGGCGCCCCGACGACGAATGCAATCATCATGAGGCCCGCGTAAATCCATGCCACGCGAAGCCCGAGAAACGCCGCGCGCTTCGCGCCTCGGACATCGCCGGCTCCCATGCGCTGGGCTGCCATCGATGTCACCGCTGCCCCGACTCCGAGCATCGGGATGAAGGCGACCAGGTCGTAGTTGAACGTGATGGTGACAGCCGTGGCAACCGAAGGGCTGTAGGACTGCATCAGGAGGACAAAGAGGTTGAAGGCGAAAACGTTGATGAATGTCTCCGCACCCGCCGGCGTGCCATAACGCAGGAGCCGGGCAAGGAGCTCACGGCGCGGCTTCCATGCACCGCTGCCGTGATGGGCGCGGTAGGCAGGACTGCGAAGATAAGCGATAAAGAGTATCCCGACGGTGCAGAACGATCCGCAGAGTGTCCCGATGGCCGCCCCCTCGATGCCCAACCGGGGAATGCCGAGCTTCCCCAGCACCAGCGCCCACGTCATGGGAACATTCGCAAAAATGCCGAAAAAGCTCGCGAGCATCACCGTGCGTGTTTTGCCCAGGCCGATGAAGTAGCCGGCAAGCACACCCTGCGCGAGAAAGAGTATCGACCCGAGCATCAGGATGCGGAAGTAAGTGAACTCGAGCGCGACGAGCCGCGGATCGTGTCCCGCCCAGCCGAAACCGCGATGGACGAGCGGTATCAGGGCGATCAGCAGGGGATAGAAGACCACGGAAAGGAGCAGTCCCTGGGAGACCGCCTGCACGCAGCGCTCGGGCCGACCCGCCCCGTGATACTGCGCGGCAAGGGCGTTCACGTACCCGACAATGCCGCCGAAGAAGGACGTGAAGACGAATTGTGTGAGACCTCCTGTCATGGAGGCCGGGATGAAATCCGAGCCGAGGAAGGACACGAAATACCGGTTGCAGAAAAGCATGATCGTCTCCGACCCCTGGGACACGATCAGGGGGAAGGCGATGGTGAGCATGTTCCCCAGTGTGATCTCGCGATACCGGGTCGGCATTGATTTTGTCCGAGAAGCCCCGGGGAGCTCTCCCGCCCTATTTTGCCTTGCCCTGGCTCTTCACGGACGCCACGGCCTTCTCCAGCTCCGCCTGGTCGGCCAGGTAGTAATGCTTGATCGGCGAAAGCGTGTCATCGAGCTCGTAGATCAGGGGGATGCCGGTGGGGATGTCCAGCCCGGCGATGTCGGCATCGGAGACGGCGTCCAGCATCTTTACCAGGGCGCGGATGCTGTTGCCATGTGCCGCGATGATGACCTTCTTTCCGGCGCGGAGGACCGGCGCTATTGCATCGTGCCAGTATGGCACGGCGCGGGCGACGGTGTCTTTGAGGCATTCTGTGAGGGGAAGATCCTTTGGCGCGAGGTCGCGGTAGCGCGGATCGTGCGACGGGTGCCGCGGGTCGCCCGCCTCAAGCGGTGGGGGCGGCACGTCGTAGCTTCGGCGCCAGAT
>PMDT01000167.1:169-4857 GCA_003154555.1 Spirochaetaceae bacterium | reverse complement strand
AGATTGAAGCCCTGGAAGACGAAACCGATGGAGGTGCTGCGCACCGCGGCGAGCTGGTCATCGTTCATGGTGGACACGTCGGTGCCGTCCAGGATGTAGCTGCCGCTGGTCGGATGGTCCAGGCAGCCGAGGAGGTTGAGGAAGGTGCTCTTGCCCGAGCCCGACGGTCCCATCACCGCCACGAACTCCCCCTCTTCCAGGGTGAAGGAGACGCCCTTCAGCGCCTGGACCTCGACGGTTCCCGTGTCGTAGGTCTTTGTGAGATCGTTCGTGACGATAAGGGCGCGTGCCATGTGCGGCCCCCTTCCTAACGCAGGATCCCGAAAACGGCGCCCATGCCGCCGGGTCCGCCCCGCTGCGGGGTCGTGGTGGTGGCTGTGGCGGACGTCCGCCGCGTGATCACAACCTCGGTGCCTTCATCGAGGCCCGCGACGATCTGCGTCTTCGTCCCATCCGTGGCCCCGATCTGCACGTCCCATGAAACCTGCTGACCGCCGTCGAGTATCGTCACCGTGCTCGCCCCGTTGGCGGTCTTCACCGCCGCGACCGGGAGCGTGAGGACGTTATTCAGGGAGAGCACGGAGATCTCCGCATCTGCGTTCATTCCCCACAGGAGCTTGCCGTCCCTGTTGGGCACCTCGATTGTCGCCGTGAAGACCGACACGTTCGACTGCACCGTGGCATGAAGGTCGATCTGGGTGACCTTCCCGGGAATGGACATGTCGGGATACCCGGAGGGTGTCACCGACGCGGTCTGGCCCACCTTGAGCTGGACCATGTCGTTTTCGTTCACCTGCGCCTGCAGCCACATGGGGTCGGGGTCGATCACCGTCATGAGGGCCGTGCTCGGGCTGATGAGATCGCCGACATTCACGGCAATTTCCGCGACCACCCCCGCGGCGGGCGAGCGGACGGTGATGCTGTCATAGATAAGCTGGGCGATCTCCAGCGCGCTCTGCGCCGTGGAAACGGCCGACTGCTGCGCCTGGATGTCGGCGTCGGTGTTCTGCGCCTTGACATTGTCATAGGAAAGCTGCGCGGAAGTGTAGGCAATCTTCGCCGCGGTGAGCGCCCCCTGGGCGTCGTTGAGAACATTTTTCGCCGCCAGACCCTTGTCTGCAAGCGACCTGGTGTTGTCGTAGCTCTCCTGCGCGGTGTCAAGGGTATTCTTTGCGCCGGCACGTGTGGCTTCGGCCGCGGCGAGGTCAAGACCGGCGGGCTTTGCCTGGAGGTTCGCGAGCTTCACCTTCTGCGCCTCGTAATTCGCCTTTGCACTCTGGAGGTTTGCGTCGAGCCCCGAGGGGTCCACCTCGGCCAGGGCTTCTCCGACCTTCACGCGGTCGCCCTCCTTGACGAACAACTTCACGAGCTTGCGCGTGGGCATGTTGGAATCCGGACGGATCGTCGTGATGGTGTTCGGCTGCAGCTGGCCGGACGCCGTAATGGAGGCATTGAGATTCGCCCGGGTCACCTTGACGATCGTCGGTGCCGCCGGGTCCTTTGCGGCAGCCTTTGCCGCGCTCGATGCGATTCTCTCACGGACCACGAGAAACCCGACCCCCGCGACGACGACGATCGCCGCGATGATGATTCCCGTCCTGGTTCCCCTTTTCATGGTCGACTCCTCTGCCTAATATCCCATCGCGCTCTGCAGCGCGAGCACGCCGAGCTGGGCATCGCTTTTGGCCTTGGCGAGATTCACCTTCGCCGTCGTGAGCGCCACGGAGGCGGTCAGGACGTCAAGATTTGCAAGGACGCCGTTGTCGAATTGCAGCTGCGCAAGGTCATACTGGCTTTGCGCGAGATCGAGGCTGGCTTTCGCAAGATCCGCGCGCGCCAGGAGATCTCTCAGCGAATAGATGGCGTTCTTTACGCTCGTGCTGATGCTGTCAATGAGCTTTTGCTGCTGAATCTTCTGGCTTTCCTGCTGAAGCTGCGCCTGTTTCACAGCCGCCGCCGTGGCCCCCGCGTCCAGCACCGGCAGGCTGACACTCACGCCGGCACCCCAGCCGGTGTTCGTGGAAACGGGGTTGGACCAGTTCACGTAATAGTCGAATGTCCCATTGGCCTTCACCACAGCGGATCCCTTGGCCTTTGCCAGTGCGACGGAGATGTCGCCGCCAGCGATGGTGAGCATCGACTGTTTCAAGTCCGCCCGCTGGGCAAGTGCCGTTTTCACCGCTTCGGCCACGTCCATTGTGGGAAGGGTCATGTCGCCCACTTCAGCAACCGCGTAGTGCCTGTCGATAGGCCATCCCACGACGGCCGAGAGAAGCTCGCAGTCTATCTCCAGGGTGTCCTGCGCCTTCTTCAGGTCGAGGTCCGCCTGGGTCTGGTTGACGCGCGCCTGCTGCAGGTCGATCTGGTTGGCGGCCTCCGCGTCGAAAAGCGCTTGCGTCTTTTTCAGCTCTTCCTGGCGCTGCGCGAGGGTCTGCTGGTAGATGGCGAGCTGCCTCTGCTGAGCCAGGAGCGTGTAGTAGGCCTGCTTCACCTGGTAGACGATGTTCTTCTTGTTCGCATCCTCGCTGGACTGCGTGACCTGCAGGCCGAGCGATGCCTGCTGCACCGTCGCATGCGCGCTTCCCCCCGGGTACCCGTCCCAGAGCGTCGAGCTGGCACCCACGTGCAGCTGCGATGCCTGGTTCAGCGGGGAAGTGTTCTCGAAAAGGGCTTGCGAAGCGGTGACATTCACAGAGGAAGAAAGAGGCGCGCTGATGCTGACCCCTGCGTCGGCAGAGTCGTACGGGTTGTTGGCGATCTGCCCGTTGCTGCGCAGCGTGCCGGCTTCGGTGTGACTGATGTCTCCCGTCCCGTTCAAACCGAAGGAGTTTGCAGCGACCGCCGCCGCATACTGCGCCTGGGCAGTGCCGAGAGTCGCGTTGGAAACCCGGATATCAGGTCCGTTCGCGAGTGCCTGCTCGACCGCCTGGTCGAGGGTCACGGTCTGATCGTCGGCGAGAAGCGCGAGGGCAGGCATGCAGACAAGAGCCGCACAGCATGCCAGGACTCGGGCGTTGGAGGGCATCGCGCATTTCATGTTCATGCTTGAACCTTTCGCATGAACTGAACATACAGGGATCACCCTGATTCCGCCATAAACCGACGGTGAACGTTATATAACGTTCTGTTCTACGAGCTCTTCAGCCGTTGCCCCCTGCGCGTGCCGCGGGACGTCGCATGGCAGCGCTCGGATCGGACGGATCGACCGCCATGCCCACATCGGCATAGGCGCGAATGCGCTCCGCGAGCGGAAGATGCGCGAGGGGATTGTCGCCACGGAAGAGACCGTCGCGGGGATCGGCATCCGCGAGCCTTTCGTGGGCGATCAATGCCCACGTGGCGGCAGCAAGATGCGAGAACTCGGGGCGAAGAAGCTCGGGGCAATTGAATGACTGGCGCGGGCTGTTGATATCGACGCCGCTTATCTCCATGAAGCCATGCACATGGCACAGCGCCTGGACGCGGCGGAGCTGGTCGATCGTGTTGCGCGGCGGCATGTACGCGATTGCCCTGAATCCGAGTCTCCCGACTTCTTCCATGAGCTCATCAAGGTAGCTGTCTTCGAATCTCTCCGCCNNCATTCGCGGGAATCGGGCTGGATGAAAATCTTTTCGAGAAAGGATCCCTTCAGCAGACCGAGCAGGTCGTAAAGAACGAAGTCGTTGCCGGGATCCGCGAGCCAGGCAGCGATGCGCCCGCGCGGAGCGACGCCGAGGGAATCGCGGAGGTAGGCGACGAGGCCGGGGCCCCTCCCTGCCTTCTCCACCACCGCGCGCGCAAGCGCGAAGAGGATGTGGCGCTCCGTGATGGTCCCGCCCTCATCGGCGCGGGAGAGCGGGCGGACGTCCCTCTGCCAGTCAAGTCGTGGGAGTCCAAGACCGGGGAGCATGTCGTTGATGCCCGCGAGCATGCGCTGACCGCGGGTTTCCCGCGCCGACCGCAGGGGGCGCAGGAAATCCTGGACCGCCGCATCGCTCCGCGCGGGCACGCCGTGGATGATCATGTAGAGGATGCCCAGGGAATCGGGATTGTTGATGCGCCGACGCTCCAGCTTCGTGCCTGTCGCATCGACGCGGAGCTCCACGCCTGCCGTCGTTGCAATGCCAAGGAGAGACCCTGCCGCGCGCATCTCCGCCGCGCCGGCCATGGAATCGTGATCGATGATACCGACAGCCGCAAGCCCTGCCTCCTGGGCGCGTGCGGCCGCCGCGGACGGCGAATAGGGGCTGAATGAATAGAAGGAATGCACGTGGCAATTCACTTCCTGCGCCTCCCGTGAGCGAACGGCGCCCTTGGGCCGCGCCCCGGCCACGAGGCGAAGCGCCTCCAGCCGATCTTCCCTGCGGAGTGCGTTCAGTGGTGCCAGATCCATCATGGGCCGATCTTGCGCGGCTTGTCCGGCAGTGTCAACGCGCATTGCACTGTCGCAGCAGTTCTCATTTTGGACCTTCCTGGGTCTGGAACAGAATTGCTGGCACTGTCGGCCGTCGTTTGATTCCTGGCTGATTCACAGGGAGAAGGCGCCTGCGCCCCGCTACACCGCTGCCAGGACTTCTCTGAAGCGCGCCTGCAGGACTCCGCCATCCATTCCCGCAAGCTCGCGGATCATGCCACCGGCCATGTCCGCGTGACCGCCGCCGAAGCCGATGCCGTCCAGCGCCTCCTGGACGATCCGGGAGGCGTTCCAT
>PMDT01000167.1:0-153 GCA_003154555.1 Spirochaetaceae bacterium | reverse complement strand
GATAGAAGGCGAGGTCCTTGGTCTGTATCGTGTTGCGCAGGATCGAGTTCTCGAGGCGAAGGTCGGCACGGACATAGAGATCTGCATAAGCCTGGATGTCCCAACGGCTGACCTGGCGCGTGAGAAGGGCCGTGTCCATGTTGATGCCGATCA
>PMDT01000340.1 GCA_003154555.1 Spirochaetaceae bacterium | reverse complement strand
CGCTGGGCATTCGAGGCCCTGCCCTGCGCACGTTCTTTTCGTCCTGTCGGGACCAGGGTGTCGGCGCAATCGAGGCGTGGCACCCCAATCATACGCTCAAAGAAACGCATCGCTTCGAGAAGCTGGCGCGCGAGCTCGACCTCGCCGTGACCGGGGGCTCTGACTTTCACGGCCCGCACGTGCCGCAGCGGCGGCTGGGATTCAGCACGGCGGGCCGCGAGGTTGCCGATGCGCTGCTCGACGGGCTTTTCTTGCAACGCCGCGACGGCTGAACTATACTCCCTGCCATGGTCGCAGCGCTCGGCAACTGGGCACACCGCAAGGTGCGTGATTACGCCTATGCGCTGGGCTATTTCTACCAGGTCGTCCGGGAGACGGCCCTGTTCATGCGGCGCAAGCAGGTCGCCTTCAACGTCCTCGTCCTGCAGATCCTTTTCACCGGCGTCGAGGCTCTCACCGTGCTCGCCCTCATCGCGCTCTCCATCGGCGCGGTCATCATCGTGGAGGGAGGCTCGATCCTGCCCCGATTCGGGCAGACGACCCTTATGTACAACATCCTCATCATCGTGATCACCAGGGAGCTGGGACCGCTCCTCACCGCGTTCGTGATCATTGCGCGGTCGGGGACCGCGATCGCGACGGAGCTGGGCAACATGGTCGTCTCGCACGAGATCGAGGCCTACGTTTCGGTGGGGATCAACCCCATATCGTACCTGGTGGTGCCCCGGGTGCTCGGGGTCACGATTTCCGTCATGGCACTGACGATCTATTTCAACTTCTTCGGGCTGATCGGCTCTTTCCTTGTCGCCCAGCTCATCAATCCGATTCCGATCGTGGAGTACTTCCGGGAGCTCCTGCGTTCCCTTCAAGCCCGCGATATCGTCTCCATGCTCGTCAAATCCTTCGCCTTCGGGGTGATCATTCCCGTCGTGGCCACATTCCAGGGCTTCAAGGTNNTATCGTCTCCCTGGAGGACGTGCGCGTGACCCTGGGAGGATTCGAGGCTCTGCGGGGCGTGAGCCTGGGGTTCGCCGAGGGCAAGAGCACCGTCATCATGGGGCCGTCGGGATGCGGGAAGAGCACCCTCCTGAAGGTCGCCGCGGGGCTCATCCCCGCCGACGCGGGCTCCGTTCTCTACAAGGGAAAGAATATCTTCCAGATGTCGGAGCGCGCCGCGCTGGACATGCGGCGGAGCAATGGCTTCGTATTCCAGGACGGGGCTCTCTGGGAAAACAAGACCCTCTATGAGAATCTTGCCCTTCCGCTGCAGATCCACTTCCCGGGTCTCTCGCGCCACGAGATGGACAGGAGAATTGCGCGCTCGCTGGAGCATGCCGGCCTTGCCGAATCGGCGAAGGAGCGGCCCACGGCGCTTTCCGGCGGCGAGCGCAAGGTCGCCGCATTCCTGCGCGCCCTCATCACGGACCCCACCCTTCTCTTCCTCGATGAGCCCACCCTTTCCATCGACCATGCAATGACTGCGAAGATAAACGGGATGATCCGCGAGCTGAAGGCGCGCGGGAGCACCATCGTGGCGGTGACGCACGATCCCGAGCTCACGGCACAGCTCGCCGACCGGCTCGTCGTGATGGACGCGGGCCAGGTGATCGCCGCAGGCGATTTCGACGACGTGCGACAATCCCACAACGCGCGCGTACGGGCCATTCTCTCGCAGCTCCTGGGACAGATCGCTTCCTACGACACCGATCTCCTGCAGCTCCTCGACGGGGAAGGCGGGGGGCAGGAGGGATGACGCATGCATCGAATTGACAGCGCGCGAGCGGGAAGGATAGGATCGGTGACGGGATGAGGTTCAAAATCCGTTTCGCCGAGCAGATCGTGGGTTTCTTCCTCCTCCTGGCCATCCTCGGGGCGGCGGCCATCCTGATTTTCATCGGGATCAACCAGCGCTGGTTTGCGCGCAACTACTGGTTCACGAGCAAGTTCTCCTCCGGCGCGGGCATTTCGGAGGGCATGCCGATCAGCCTCAAGGGCTTCGAGATCGGCAGGATTACGCGCATCACCCTCAACGAGGCCAACGAGGTCGACGTTCGTTTCTACATCGAGGACACGTACTACGACCGTGTGAAGCCAGATTCGATCCTGGAGCTCACGTCGAGCGCCATCGGGCTTGGCACCGCGATGAAGTTCCACCCCGGCATGAACACCCGGGCTCCCCTCGCGGAAGGCTCGTACATCCCCAGCTATGACACGCCGGAAGGCCGGCAGCTCGTCGAAACCGGCAAGGTGGAGATCCCCAAGGACGCCGACGTTATCGGCTCAGTGATCGCAAAGCTCAACCCTGCGCTCGACGATGCGCGGTCGGCCATCCTGGAGATCCGCAAGGTGGCCTCCAACATCAACGTGGCCCTCACGGGCACCGGGGGACCTGTCGGCAGCATGATCTCGGGATTCGCCGCGACGCCGGGGAAAGTGAATGGCGCCGTGGACGACATCAACGGGAAGATCGGTGCGCTCGTGGACAAGCTGTCGGCCATATCGGACAATCTCAACGATATTTCCGTGAAGACCCGCAGCGTCATCGGCGACCTGTCGACAAATCTCGACGTGATCTCGCAGAATCTGAAGACCATGACGGGCCAGCTCTCCAACACGCAGGGTCTTGCCACCCGGCTGCTGGATCCCAAGGGCTCCGTGGACACATTCCTCAATGACTCGAATGAGCTGTACACGCAAGTGGACACCGCGGTGAAGAATGTCAACGGCATCATCGACCAGATCCGCGGCTTCGTCGATTTCGTGAACGGCACGCGGCCGCAGGTCTCCAGCATCCTTGAAAAAGGAAGCGACACGCTGAGCTCCGCGAAGGACGTGCTGGAGGCGGCGAAAAACAATCCTCTTCTCAAGGGCGGCGTGCCGCAGGCCGCGGAGCAGGCCGCACCGGTATCCAGCTATCGGGACGGGAACTTCTGATGCGGAGAGCCTTCCCCGCGCTCGCCTGCTGCCTTATCGTGCTCTCCTGTTCGACCCAGCCGGCCAAGACGGATTCGGCGAGCGCGGTGAAAAACCAGGCCGCGGCGGATGCGGCGACCGGCGACGGCTACTTTCACCAGGGCCGCAACGAGCTGGCGGTCCAGTTCTTCACCATATCTCTGGGCGAGTATACGTCCATCGATGACAGCGAAGGCGTGATCCGGGTCTACAACGCGCTTGGAAAGACCTACATCGCGATGGGCTCTTTTTCCATGGCCCAGGACATCCTCACCAGGGCCCAGACGATGGCCCGGGACACGAAGTCGGGCTCACTCTTCGAGACGACGCTCAACCTGGGGGAGCTTTACCTCTTCAAGGGTGAGGTGGACACCGCCCGCGCGACATTCGAACAAGCGCTCGCAATGCCCGCCGGTGCGCGCACGTCGGCCCAGACCGCCATCCTGTATCATGACCTGGGTACTGCCGCGAAGAATCTGGGGGACGAGGGCAAGGCCCTCGACTATTACGCCAAGGCACTCGACCTGGACCTTGCCGGCACGCTCAACGAGCAGGCTGCCTCCGACTACTACATGATTGCCTCGGTGCATTCGCTGGCAGGTCGCTACGACGAAGCGCTCAAGAATGCGACGCTCGCGCTCACAATGGACAAGAAGATCGAAAACTCGCGCGCCATCGCCGAAGATCTTCACGCCCTCGGCCTGATTTCAACGAAAAAGGGCGACACGGCCGCTGCGTTCGACTATTTCAAGCGGGCCTATCTTGTCTTCACGACACTCGGTCTCAAGGCCGACATGAAAGAGACTCTCAGAAATCTCGTTGCCGCGGCGGACGAGCTGGGTCGCGCGGCCGAGGCCGCGTCGTACCGCAAGACCCTCGCGGATCTGGACACGCCGTGAACGGGGGGCTGCGGGGATCGCTGGCCGCAACGGGGGAAGCCCTGAGAAAGATCGGCTTCTTCCTTATCCTGGTCGCCGGCAGCGCCGCGCTGGGATTCCTCATCGCCTGGCCGCTGTGGCTCCTGGCAACCACGCAACGGAAAGCATACACGCTGCTCGTGCTCGCTCTCGCCGCGGCCGGGATCGTTTTTGTCGCGGTGCGATCGATACTCCGCGCGCGCCGGACGCGTCGCGACCCCGGGCGTCCCATGCGGTCGGCCCTGAGGGCCTTGCTCGCCGTCCTTATTGCGCTTGTCGCGGTCAGCGGTCTCTATGCACTCCTGGTGCTTTGTGTCCGCGGTATCTGGATATTCGCCGTGCCCGGCGCCCTGCTGTGGATCGGCATTCTCTGGCTCCTGGGCCGCGCACGGGGCGCGCTCAATCCGCGCAAGCACCGCCGCATTTCTGCCGAAAATGGCATTGAGTGAAGAGACACGTCTCCCTGACGGCCTTGTGCGCGCTTCTGTGCCTCCCCTGCGCCGCGGCTGAGGCCTCCCCCACCTACCCGGTGGTCAGGGTCCTCAGCCATGACGACGCCTTGTTCGTCCAGCAGCAGGCGGAATTGGATGAATTTCGGCGCCTCGCGGAAGCGCACAGCCCCGAGCCTCCCGTGTTCCCCGCGATCAGCATATTCTCCTACGTGAAGCGACAGACGGAGGATCTTTTTTCCCTGAACGCGAGGCTGGGGCTCCGCTACGAAACCCTGGCCTCCCTGAACGCGGCCAGAAGCAAGGACGAATTCAACGCCCTTTCATCGATCCTCATCCCGAGCGAGGACGGCTTGTTCATCAACAGCCCGCCGCGGGGAGACCTTGAAAGCATGGTGCTGTCGACCCGGCTGGCGGCGGGCAAGACGCCGCTCACGCTCCTCATTACGCGCGGAGAAAAGCAGGAGCCGGTCTATTTTTTTCCCGCCGAATCCTTTTCCAGCGTCGAGAGGGCTTTCTTCCTGCGCATCCTTTATCGCACACCCATCGACAAGGGGCACATCACGTCGATGTACGGCTGGCGCAGCGATCCATTCACCGGCAGCCCCGAGTTCCACACGGGCGTCGACATCGGGGCCGCGGAGGGGACACCGGTCTACGCGGCGCGCGAAGGCGTCATCGATGAGGTGGGAAGGAACGACATTCTGGGCAATTTCGTCGTTATCACCCACCCTGGTGGCTACCAAACTGTCTATGGACACTTGTCTGTCATAAGTGCTACTATTCATCAGGCGGTGAGCACCGGCGCAATAATAGGCGCCGTCGGGCATACGGGGCACGCGACAGGGCCCCACCTGCATTTCGAGGTGCGCACCAAGAAAGGGACAACCGATCCCCTGCAGCTCATCCGCGTAAAATCGGGATGAAGCGGATAATGGGCTAAAGTTTAGGGTGATTGCGTGACGATAAGAAAGGTGTTGGTGTCCAAGATATAGTTCCCCTCCCAGTTTACTAT
>PMDT01000058.1 GCA_003154555.1 Spirochaetaceae bacterium | reverse complement strand
TCGCGTCCCGGACGGCGGGGCTCGGAGCGGAGGTGAAGCTTCGCATCCTCCTGGGCACGTACGTGCTTCGCTCGGGCTTCCAGGACGAGTATTACCTGCGGGCACAGAAGATCCGCACCGCGATACGCATGGATTTCCAGAAGGCATTCGACGGGGTGGACCTCGTGCTCATGCCCGTTTATCCGGTTCCACCTTTCTCCCGGGGCAGCGCGGATGCGGATCCCTTCACGCAAAAGCTCGCCGACATCTTCACGTGCGCGGCCAATCTTGCGGGGCTCCCTGCACTCTCATTTCCCGCGGCAGTGGAGGCGGGGCTTCCCATCGGCATGCAGTTTCTCGCGCCTGCGTTCGGCGAGGACCTGCTTTTCGCCGCCTGCCGGCAGCTTGAAAAGAACTTCCCCTCACCCGATGCGCCCGGCTTTCCGTCAGGGTGGAGGTAGCGATGTACACCTCCTTTCTCGGCCTTGAAGTCCATACCCAGCTCCTTACGCGAACGAAGGTCTTCTGCGGATGCCGTGCCACATTCGGCTCCGAGCCCAACACCAATGTGTGCCCGGTCTGCATGGGATATCCCGGGGTGCTCCCTGCCCTGAATGCAGAGGCGATCCGCATGGGCTATGTCGTGGCGCGAGCGCTGAACTGCACACTTGCCACATCGACGCTTTTCGAAAGGAAGAACTACTTCTATCCCGATCTGCCCAAGAACTACCAGATTTCGCAGTTCCGCTCCCCGCTGGGCACGGATGGATGGGTGGACATCGAGCTGCGCAAACGCCGCAGGCGCGTGCGCATCCGCGAAGTGCACCTGGAGGAAGACGCCGGCAAGATGATCCATGCCGGGGACATGACGCTCCTGGACTACAATCGCGCGGGAACGCCGCTCCTGGAGATCGTCACGCAGCCCGACCTTGAGGTGGGGGAAGAGGCGGAGGTGTTTCTCCAGCAGCTTCGTCGCACGGTGCGTTATCTCGGCGTCTGCGATGGAAACATGGAGGAAGGGTCGCTGCGCTGCGACGCCAACGTGTCCGTCAATCTCGAGGGGCAGGGGTTGGGCAGCAAGGTCGAGGTGAAAAACCTCAACTCTTTCAAGTTCGTCCGNNGTCTCGCAGGAGACGCGCCTGTGGAATGAGAACCGCGATGTCACGGAGAGCATGCGCACCAAGGAGAGCTCGTCGGACTACCGCTACTTCCCGGAACCCGACCTGCCGCCTTTCGCACCGGACGCGGCGTTCCTTCGCGGCGTCGAGAATGCGCTCGTCGAGCTTCCCGAGGTGCGCAAGCAGCGATTCATCGACTCCTTCGGGCTGTCAGAGGACCAGTCGGATTTCCTCTGCGAAGAGAAGGAGACTGCCGATTTCTTCGAGACCGCGGTGAAGCTGGGTGCGGATGCCACGAGCGCGGCCCTGTGGCTTGCTTCCGACGTGAAGAAGCATCTCAACAGGAGCGGCATGTCGCTGTCACAGAGCCCCCTCACACCGGTGCGCTTTGCCGAGATGCTTCGGCTTCTGGCGGACAAACGCATTCACGGGCGGATTGCCAAGTCCGTGGTTGAGGCGGTCTTTGCCGAGGACAAGGATCCCGGGGTGATCATCAGGGAAAAGGGCTGGGAGCAGATCACCGACCCTGCGGCGCTCGGCGGCTACATCGAAAAAGTCATGGCCGCCAATCCGGCAGCAGTAACAACAATCCGCGCCGGCGACAGCAGGCCCACGACGTTCCTGATCGGCGAGATCATGCATGCCACCTCGGGACGCGCCGACCCCGCGCTCGTCCAGGCGCTCGTGAAACAGAAGCTCGCCGTGTCGGTGATCCAGATCCTTTCCCTGGGCGGCGCGATCGCGGGCACGACCTCCGCGCAGGGAGACGTCGGCGCGGGTGACCCGGCGGAGATCATGCGCCTTCTGGAGGCGGAGGGCAGGATTTCGCGGAAGATCGCATTCGAAGAGGGTGAAGTCGGACGGATTCTCTCCGAGGAGATCACGCCCGAAGACTGGGCCCGGCTGATCGGCCTCATCGACGAAAGGCTGCGCGGCGGAAGGGCCGCGGGCATCGTCGTGACGCACGGCACCGACACCCTTGCCTATACCGCATCGCTCGTCTACTGGCTTTTCCCCCGTCCGCCGGTGCCGATCGTGCTCGCCGCATCCCTGCAGCCCGCGGGCCGGGCCGGAAGCGACGCTATCCCTACCCTGCGTCGCGCAATCCAGGCTGCCGATGAAATGGAGCCCGGTGTGTACGTGGCCTTCGGGGGCAGGATTCTCTCTCCGGTCAATCTGAAATTCGAACGGATCGCCGTTGACGGCTTCCGCAACTGGAACATGGAGAAGCCTTGTCACACCGGAAGCCCGCTCTTTGCCGAGGTGCCGTTTGCCCAGGATCGCGACGCGCTGCGCGCGCGCCTGGAGGCCGCCATAAATACCTCTCTTATTCTCCGCGTCTACCCTGGCATGCGGGGGGACTATCTCATCGAGCTCATGGATCGCGGCGTGAAGAACTTCGTGCTCGAGCTGTACGATACAGGCACGGCCAATCTCCGCGACTCACCCTACTCGCTGCGTCGGGCGCTTCTTGCCGCGCGGGACAAGGGCGTGCATATCTTCTGCACGTCACAGCAGGAGGGAATCGTGGACTTCTCCCGCTATACAAGCTCCCACGAGCTGTGGCGCGAAGGGGCGATCCCCATGGGCCCGCTTACGACGGAATCGGCATGGACGAAACTGGTGGTGTGTGCGTCCTTCTCGGACACTGATGAGGAAATGCTTTCAAGAATGGAGCAGGGAAATGCGGACGCTTGTCTCTGAGCTCCCGGGCGTCGTGGGCAGCACGGTCACCCTGAGCGGGTGGGTCCATCGGATCAGGGACCTTGGTGGCGTTTCGTTCGTGGTCCTGCGGGACCGGAGCGGCATGGGCCAGCTCGTCTTCGACGCGAAGCCAGACGTGACGGTGGAAAGCGTCATCGAAGTCCATGGCAGCGTCGCGGCAAATGAGAAAGCGCCGGGCGGTGTCGAGGTGCGCGTGCAGAGCATGCGGGTCGTCTCGCCCGCCGCCCTGGACCTGCCATTCCCCGTCAACCAGGACCCGGGGAAGACGTCGCTCGAATCGATCCTCGACAACAGGATGATCGCGCTGCGGAACCCCTCGATCCTTTCGATATTCCGCCTGCAGTCGACGATCCTGCGATGCTTCGCCGAATACCTGCGCGGGCTGGACTTTACGGAGATCAAGACGTCGAAGTTGATCGGCACAGGCACGGAAGGCGGAACGGGCCTCTTCTCCGTGGACTACTTTGATACGAAGGTTTACCTGACGCAGTCGCCCCAGATCTACAAGCAGACCATGATCGCGGCGGGCTTGGAGCGGGTTTTCGAGATCGGTCCTGCCTATCGGGCTGAGAAGCATGACACGCCCCGGCATATCAACGAGTTTATATCTCTGGACGTGGAGATGGCCTTTATCGAAAGCGAACAGGACCTGATGGACCTGGAGACAGGCATACTCGCCGCGATCTTCGCCGGGGTCCGGGCTTCCAACCAGAAGGACCTCGATGCGTGGAAAGCAACGGTGCCTGATCCTGAGCTCTGTGCCCGCATCCCCCGCGTCTCCCACGACGAGGCGAAGGAGATCGTAAGCAAGGAGACGGGAAAGAAAGTCTATGAGATCAGCCCGGAAGGCGAACGGGCGTTGTGCGACTGGGCCATGAAAACGGCGGGCGTGGAGGCCGTTTTCGTCTTTGCCTACCCACGCAAGTCACGGCCCTTTTACACGTACCCCGCGGAGAACAATCGTACGAAGTCCTTCGATCTCCTCTTCCGCGGCCTTGAAGTGACATCGGGCAGCATGCGCATCAACCGCTATGACATGCTGATGGAGAATCTCCAGGCCTTCGATCTCAATCCCGAGGGGCTGAAAGATTACCTTTCGATCTTCAAGTACGGATGTCCTCCGCACGGCGGTTTTGCGATCGGCATGGAGAGGCTTACGCAGAAGATTCTTGGCCTCGCGAGCGTCAAGGAGGCGACCCTGTTCCCGCGGGACCGGAAGAGGACACGGCCATAGCCCCGCCGCGAGCTTGCGGCGTCGGAAGGCGAGGCTGAGCGAGCACAGGGATGTGCGGGAGGGACGCCCTAGCGCGGTACTCCGCGCGGGGGGCGGCAGGCGCGCAACTCCGCCAGGAGCGGCAGGCGCGGCAAACGCCGAGAGCCCGGCAGGAGGCCATGCGCGCTGCGACACGGGCCCGGCTTGTGACGCCTCACGCAATCGTTGTATATTCATGCATATTCAAATATCCGAGTCGTGCGTTCCCGATTGATGAGCACGTGACAATGACGTAAGGAGATGCACGACGCACCACAAAAGGGGGGGTTCATGAAGAGTTTTAGGACACTCATTCTCATTCTGGCCGTTGTCCTGGCGGCAACCGCAGCCTGGGGTCAGACGATGCCCGCGGCGGGCTCGTCGCTCACCATCGGGCTCGTGATGGTCGGCCCGTACAATGATCAGGGCTGGAGCCAGGCGAACTATGACGCCGTCCAGTACGTCACGAACAAGGTCGCGGGCACCAGGATGGTGTACATCGACAAGGCGAACTCGGCGGACAGGCCGGGGACCACGGTTTCCCAGCTTGCGGAGAGCCTCATGACGCAGGGCGCGAAGCTCATTATCTTCAGCTCGGACGACATGGCCGATGAAGCCGTGAAGTTCGCCATGGCGCACAAGGATATCTTCGTCATCATGAGCTCGGGCAGCCAGGTGTGGAAAGACGGAAAGACCTACCAGGACCTGCCGAACATGATCAACGTCATGGGCCGCATGGAGTTCGGCAAGATGATCGCCGGCGTCGCAGCCGCGATGACGACACAGACCGGCCAGATCGGCTACCTCGGGCCGCTCATCAACGACGAAACCCGCAGGCTCGCCTCCTCCGTGTACCTTGGCGCGCGCTACGCGTGGACGAACTACCTCAAGAAGGACCCCGCGAAGCTGAAGTTCAAGGTCACCTGGATCGGGTTCTGGTTCAACATCCCCGGCGTGACCTCCGATCCTTCGCAGGTCGCAGATGATTTCTTCAACAGCGGCTATGACGTTGTCGTCTCCGGCATCGACACCACGGAAGCCGTCACGGAAGCCGTGAAATACGCGGGCCAGGGCAAGAAGGTCTGGGCGGTTGCCTACGACTACTACAAGGCCTCGGAAATGGCGCCGAACGTCAACCTCGGCGTTCCCTACTTCAACTGGGGCCCCGCGTACGTCAATGTCGTGAAGAGCGCAATGGGCGGCAGCTGGAAATCCCACTTCGAGTGGAACGCCCCGGACTGGAAAAACATCAATGGCGCCGATACGACCGCGGTCGGATTCAACAAGGGCGGCGCGCTTTCCGCAACCGCTTCTTCCACCGTGGACAAGTTCATCAAGGAGCTCGCGGGTGGCCTCAACCTCTGGAAGGGTCCCCTGTCCCTCCAGGACGGCACCTCCTACCTTGCAAGCGGCAAGGCTGCCACTGACCAGCAGGTCTGGTACCTGCCCCAGCTTCTCCAGGGCATGGAAGGGCTCTCCGTCCAGAAATAAGACGGGGTGCATGCGCACATCGGGGGCGAGACGGATCCCGTCTCGCCCCTCGTTTTTAGGCGGCAATGAACGTCGAGCTTCGCTCCATCCGCAAGACTTTCGGCACCATCCAGGCCAATGCGGGCATCAGCCTTTCCGTGCCCTCCTCCTGCATCCAGGGCATACTCGGGGAGAACGGGGCGGGAAAGAGCACCCTCATGAAGATCCTCTCGGGTTTCTTTCACCCGGATGAAGGGGAAATCCTCCTGGAAGGAGAACGCACGATCATCACGTCGCCTGCCGACGCCATCCGTCTTGGCATCGGTATGCTGCACCAGGACCCCCTGGACTTCCCGCCCTTTCGCATCATCGATGACTTTATCCTGGGCAGAAAGGGCGGGCTCTTCCCCGACCGCCGGCGCGCCGGAAAAGAGCTGAAAGCGCTCGCGGCACAATTCGGATTCGATCTCGACCCGGACGCATGGGTCGACACGCTCACCGTCGGGGAACGTCAGCAGCTTGAGATCCTGCGTCTCCTCTGGCTGGGCGCACAGGTTCTCATCCTCGATGAACCCACCACGGGTATCAGCCAGCCGCAGAAGGAAAAGCTTTTCGCCACGCTGAAGTCATTGGCCGGCCAGGGCATGACCATCATCTTTGTCTCTCACAAGCTGGAGGACGTCGAGTTCCTCTGCGACCGGGTCGCCGTGCTGCGCCAGGGACAACTGGCGGGCACGGCCGCCCCACCGTACCAGACGAGCGCACTGGTGCGCATGATGTTCGGCAAGGACGTGGCCCTGGGCGCGCGCACGGCGGCGCAACCCGGGCGAAGCATCCTTTCACTGGAGGCGGTAGGCATCGACGGCGCACGGCTCCAGATCAGGGATGTGAGCTTTCGCGTTTGCGCGGGGGAAGTGATCGGGCTTGCCGGCATGGAGGGCTCAGGGCAGTCGCTTCTGCTTTCAAGCTGCGCCGGTCTCACGCGCACGGTGGCCGGGCATGTCGGCATTACCGACTGCGACATGACGGGTCACTCCTACCACGCCTTCATGCGCAAGGGGGTTGCCTACCTGCCTGCCGCGCGCCTCGAGCAGGGGCTGGTACCCGGACTCAGCCTTGCGGAGCATTTTGTGCTGTCAGAAGGCAGGGGCGGTCCCTTCATCGACCGGCGCGCGGCCGCGGCTGCCGCACGTGAGCGGATCGACACGTACAACATCAAGGGCGCACCCTCTCATCCCGTGGAGGCACTTTCGGGCGGCAACCAGCAGCGCATGCTCCTGGCGCTCCTGAAAAAGGAGCTCTCCCTGATCCTCCTGGAGCATCCCACGCGTGGCCTCGACATCGAGTCCACTCTGTACATCTGGGGCAAGCTCAAGGAGCGCTGCGCGCAGGGGGCCGCGATTCTTTTCATCTCGGCCGATCTGGACGAAGTCTTGCAGTACAGTGACAGGGTGCTCGTTTTCTTTGCCGGGCGCATGTCTCCCGCGCTCCCCGCTGAAGGCCTTTCGGTGGAGCGGCTCGGAGAGCTGATCGGCGGCAAAGGGTGGGGAGCATTTGCGCGCGAGACTGCCCGTGCGTGAGGGAAGCCTTTCGCGCGCCGCGCTGCGCGCGGCAGCCATCGTGCTCGCCCTCCTCCTTGCGACGCTCGTGATGCTTGCCGCGCATGCGCCGCCTCTGGCCGCTTATGCAAATATCGTGCTGGGCGCCGTCGGCTCCTGGGATGTTGCGGCGAATGTCCTCGTGGCCTGGGTGCCGCTCCTGCTTGCAACGGCGGGTCTTTTAATCACATTCACGGCGGGGCTGTGGAACATCGGCATCGAGGGGCAGATCACGCTGGGCGCGGTCTTCACCACCTGGATGCTGCGCGGCCTCCAGGCAAGCAGCGTACCGCCCGCGCTCATCCTGGCCTGCGCCGTGGTTGCCGGCATGGTGGGAGGCGCTCTCTGGGCGATGCTCGCGGGCGCGTTGAAGACATTCGGCGGCGTGAACGAGATATTCGGTGGCCTCGGCCTGAACTTCGTCGCATCTGCCCTGAATCTCTGGCTCATCTTCGGACCCTGGAAAAGACCGGGTGTTGCCTCGATGTCCGGCACCGTGCCCTTCCCGCCCGCGCTGTGGATGGTCACGGTCACCCCGCAGTCACGCCTCAGCATCTCGGCGCTGGTGATCGCGCTGCTCGGCATCGGGCTGGTCTATGGGATGCTCCGCGGCACGCACTTCGGCCTTCGCCTGAAAGCGGTGGGCCGCAATGAAAAGGCAGCCTATCTCCTGGGCGTGCCGACCTGGCAGCACATGATGTTCTCCTTCGCGCTCTGTGGCATTTTTGCGGGTCTTGCCGGGGCGATACAGGTCACGTCGGTCTATCATCGCCTCATTCCTTCCATCTCCAGCGGATACGGCTACCTCGGCCTCATGGTGGCGATGCTCGCCAATTTCAATGCGGCACTCGCTGCGCCCGTGGCACTCTTCTTTGCCGCACTCAACGTCGGAAGCATCCAGCTGCCTATTGTTCTACGCCAGGACTCTTCTCTCGCCGGCGTGCTCCAGGGTACGCTGGTGTTGTTCGTGCTTCTGGCACAAGGAGTTCGGCAGAAGCTCACCGGGAAAGGCGCCACATGAGCCTTGACGTCATCCTCGTCGGGCTTGCCGGCGTCCTCACGTCTGCCGCTCCCCTGCTCTTCGGCGCCATCGGGGAAACGATCTCGGAGAGGGCGGGCGTCACCAACCTCTCGATGAACGGGAAGATCCTGCTCTGCGCGATGGGTGGCTTTGCCGCGACGCTTGCCACCGGGAGCATTGTGCTGGGCTTTCTCGCGGGTGCCTTCATCGGCGGGCTGGTGGCCCTGGTGCTCGCGTTCGCCAGCATCACCCTGCGCCAGTCGCAGGTTGCCGTGGGATTCGTGCTCACGCTCCTCTGCCGCGATCTTTCCTATTTCCTGGGCAATCCCATCATGGGAGCAACCGGCCCGCGCCTGTCCACGCTCCGCATCCCCCTCCTGGCCGACATCCCCGGTCTCGGCGTCCTTCTTTTCCGGCAGGACATCATGACCTATCTCAGCTTCCTCCTGATCGTTGGCGTGTGGATCTTCATTTTCAGAACGCGCCCAGGTCTTCTCCTGCGCGGCATCGGGGAGCGGCCCTCCGCGGCATACGTGCGCGGCGCGAATGTGAACAGGCTGCGCTATCTCTATACGATCGTTGGCGGCGCCATCGCGGGGCTCGCGGGTCCGATCTATTCGCTCTCCGTCAAGGCTGGGTGGAAGGGAACGATCTCCGGTCTCGACGGCATGGGGTGGATAGTCCTTGCGATCACGATCTTCGGCGGCTGGAACCCGTTCCGCGCCGCCTTTGGCGCTTACCTGTTCTCATTCCTCCAATGGCTGGGGCTCGTCCTGCAGCCTGCCCTGCCCGGGATCCCGTCACAGGTCCTGCAAGTGGCCCCCTTCCCGCTCATGATCCTGACCCTGCTTTTCGTGAATATCGGCAACGCGGAATGGGTTGAGCGATCACTCGCACGGTTGCCCGAGAGAGGGCGCAAGAGAGTCGTAAAGATCCTGCGCGCGTTGAATGTCAAACCCCCCTCGGCGCTGGGCACGCCGTTCGAAAAGGAATGATGGTATGTCAAAGGCCCCTGCACAGATGAAAGAAAATCAAGATCCGCTGCCATTCTATGCCCGCGCGAGCATTTTCATCGTTGGCGCGTTTGCCCTGCTGACGGTCGTTTATATTGCGCGGAGCATCCTCGTTCCCCTTGCCTTCTCCCTGGTTTTTGCCATCGTGCTTCATCCCGTCGTGGCCTTTTTCCACCGCAGAAAGCTGCCCCGCGCAATCGCCGTCCTCTTGACAATGATCCTCGCTTTCCTGGCGATCGCCGCTTGCGGCGTTCTTCTCTACTCCCAGGCGCGTGAGCTCGCGCAGTCCTGGCCCCTCCTGGTCGATAGATTCGCCGCGATGCTCGACCAGACGATCACCTGGATTTCGGATGTTTTTCACATCAACCCGCAGAGCATTCACGACTGGATCGCAAAGAGCGAAACGGAGCTGGTCAACACGAACACCGCGAGCATCGGGCAGGCTCTGGCCACCGCGGGAAACGCCATCGTCGTGCTGCTCCTGATCCCCGTCTACGTCTTCCTGATCTCTTATTATCAACCGCTCCTGCTGGAGTTCATCCGCAGATTGTTCTCCGCGAGCAACCACAGCCAGGTGAACGAGATAATCAGCCAGACAAAGAGCGTTATTCAACGATATCTGGCAGGACTGGTCATCGAGGCTGTCATTGTTGCCTCCCTGAATACCGTGGCGCTCTTTGCACTCGGCATCGACTACGCCATCCTGCTCGGTGTCGTCGGTGCGCTGCTCAACCTCATTCCGATCATTGGCGGAATCGTCGCGGTCATCCTTCCGATCCTGCTTGCCCTCGCAACGAAGTCATCTGCCTGGTATGCCGTCTATGTCCTTGCAGCGTATTATCTCATCCAGCTGTTCGACAACAATTTCCTCATTCCGAAGGTCGTTGCCTCGAAGGTGCGCATAAACGCGTTGTTTTCAATCATCGTCGTGATCGTCGGCAATGCATTCTGGGGCATTCCGGGCATGTTTCTTGCGATACCGCTGCTTGCAATCGGGAAAGTCATTCTGGACCGCATCGAGCCTNNAAAGCTGCGAAGAAAGAAGTCCCCGGCGGGGTGAATCCCGGCCGCTGGCGCGTGAATCACTGAGCGGCGGGGATTTCTCTCAACGAGAGGATGACGCGGCTTCCTTTGCGCGGGACATTTTCCAGAGTGTTGTCGATCAGGAAAAGACTGTCCGGTCCCAGCGTTCCCTTGTCGACCATATATGTTTCAACGGCTTTTGCCCTGTCGGCAGCGAGCAGCTGCAGGTCGCCGGCATCCTTCTGGGAGTCAACGGATCCCTGGATATCGAGCATGAACTGAGGTCGTTCTTTCATTGCCAGGACAATCGTGTCCAGCTTTGGCGTTTCGCGCGGGAGCAGCTCCGCGCTGCCGGTGTCGAACTCCTGGTATCCAAGCTCCGCCACATTGCCTGCCCATTGAGCGCCCAGAGCAGTAAGAGGGAATGCAGCGGCTCTTGTAAAGGGAAGAAAGAGCGCATTCGCTATGATCTGGCCCAGCTTGATCTTCGGGTTATCCAGCGTTCCCTGAATCGGGATATTCAGAATGATCTTTCCGTCCGGATCCTTCAAGAGGGCGATTGCCAGGGGTATGGGGAACCACGTGGACTGCGGGTCTGGATTTTTCTCGCCGAGCCTCAGCCGATCAATCTCGACGGCATTGCCGGAAAGAAGCCTGCGGTCTTGAATGAAGAGGGTGAAATCGAGGTTGAGCTTCCCTTCAGCGAGCGCATAGCCGAAATAGCGCTCGGCATAGGGGCTCAGGGGGACCAGGTTGACGTTCTGAAGGAGACCGCGGATGTTCGTGACGGCTTGCGTGTTGAGCGGATTCGCCGTTCCGGAGATCTGGAGCGGAGCGACATCGTCGATGACCCCGCTGACGGCAAGTTTCGCCGGCTGAGGACTCACTGATGAGATCTTGCCAATATGAACGTTCAGGTGAGTCAAGGCCATTTTCACGGGCGGGGTGGAGGATCCGTCCGTGAAGTCCAGCTTTCCATCCTGGAGGGTGGCTCCCGTGATGGAAATGACGAGCGATTGCGATTGAAGAGTCGAGCCGGAGAGTTGAAGATCTTTCCACGTGATGGTTTCCCGACCGAATATGTCATTCACGTCTGCTTTGAAATCTGCGAGCCGGATTTCTCCCACGGTGACTGTCCAGTCATCAGGAGTTGACGCATGTGCAGGCGATATGACGCGGGCGGGCACGAACACGTGCTGCACGTTCAACGAGCCATCGGGAAGCTTCCGGAGCACGGCGGCGCCGTTGGTGACTGCAATCGAATTGATTCCAATCGTGTGACCGAGCATGTCCAACCGGGCACCGGAAAGGAGAAGCTTCGAGAATTCCAGAAGCGGGGTGCTGCTCCCCTGCTCGCGTACGTCAAGTGAATCGATGGTAACGGTTCCATCACGCAGAAGCGCAGTCAGATGCTCCGGGTCCAGATTCAGCTCATACCCCGCATGCGCTGAGAGCGTTCCCGTTGCTACCGCGAATGCGAGGCTCCTTTGCACGTAGGGGTAGTATTTGTTCAGTGACAGCTTTTCAACGGAAACTTCCCCGTGCGCTCTCAAAGGACGGATTCGAAATGATCCGTTCCACGAAACACTTTCAGCCGACTCTGAGACGCCGTTCACGGAGAATCGGCCTTCCTTGTCGGAAATCGTGGAAAAGTTCTCAAGGCTCACCGTGGGAAGGCGGAGTGTCGTGGAAAACGCACTGGGCAGGGCCAGATCGTGGAAGACGACCGTTCCATTCACCATGCGCAGCCGGTCGATGCTGATCCTTATATTCGTCGGCCATTTTCGCAGCAGCAGGTCCCTGAAGCTCAACGAACCTCCGCCATTCCTCACAACATTCACGTCCGGCTCATGCAGCGTCGTTTCTGCAAAAACAAATGCGTGATGAACGAATGAAGACCAGGGCTCCACGGTGACATCGAGGGAAGCGCATGAGAAGATCGCGCCACCCTCAGGCTCGTCGACGCGAAGGCCGCGGGCGGCTACATGCATGGTGAAAGGATTGAAGCTGACACGCTGGATCGTCACCTTGCGGCCGACGAGCTTTGACAACTGCTGTTCCCCGACAGGCCTCGCAATGACCGGCAGAATCACGAATCCGATGACAGCATAAAGCGCAATCAGTGCAACCGCTATTGCAAGAATCTTTCTGGGGAGAGTGGAAAAAAGCTTTGACACAACGTTATTCCTATGACACTACTTGACTGGTCTAGAAGATACTCACCATTCGGGCCCGGAGCAACTCAATTGCTATCCGCCGGAACTGTCCCGACGAGCTCCACGACCGTCATGGGGGTCCCCGGGAAACCACGTACGGCTTCCGACCTCAGAAACTCACCGTCGGTCGGGCGAAACCAGTAGACGGAGTTCCAGAGGATGGATCCGATACCGGACAGCCCTACGCGCACCCTCACGGCATCCATGCTTTGATCGTTCACCTGGACGCTTTCGCGAGCCTCGGAATGCGCCCTCATGAGGTACACTTTCGCCTCGAACGGGTACACGATCCAGAAGATGACCGAATCGAACGAAGAGGCCACAAAACCTCGCAGCGTCCACTCCAGTGATTCGTACCAGGGACGAGCGTCGATTGGAACCGTTCGCAGCAGTTGGCGACCGTTCAGCGTGCCTTCCAGGCGGAGCGTATTTCCCTCGCGCACGACGACGTATGCGGTCTTTCGCTTCGGGCTTTCGAAAGAGTATCTCTGGGTTGCAAAGGACTCATCAACTTCCACCTTGTGCGTATCGCCATCGCCCATTGAGGAATTGACGATTGATCCGCCCGGCAGCTTTTCTTCCCAGATCGTTGTGCTGACGTCCACATCCTTGGTTCGCTCCCGGTAGAGGAATTTTTCCTGCGTCGCCGCGGGGAGGGAGCAGAAGGCAGCAAGACCGCAAAGCAGCACGCGCACCATGGTTTTTTTCATTATGATTCAAAGCTAATTGCCATTTGGCTTCTGTGCAATGGAAAAATGATAAGGCAAATCGAGCGGCGCAGCGTCATTGACGCCGGCTTTCCGCCGCTGTAGCTTCTGCACGTCGGGGGCAACGAACGGACGACGTGAGACTGGGAAAGACAGGGCTGAAGGTTTCGCGTATCTGCCAGGGTACCATGACATATGGCACGACGAAGTGGCGCGATTGGGTGCTGGAGGAGAAAGACGCGCGCCCCTTCTTCAAGCCGCACAGGGTCCTGGTGCATTGATGCATCCCATCCGGGAACGGCGAGGCCCCATGGCGGTCTCCAGGGCGGCGCGGGAATGCCTGGCGGAAGCAGAGAATCTTATCCGCCGTTTCGGTCCACGCTTGACGGGAAGCGCCGCCTCCCGCGCAACCGCTGAAAGCATCAGGGACTCACTCGCACGGTCCTGCGACACGGCAACCCTTGAATCGTTCGACGTTCGTCCCGGGTCTTTCTACTCGTACACCAAGATCCTGCCCCTCTCTTATCTCCTGGGCGCGGCAGCGTTCTTTTTCCCGCCGATCTTTGCCCTGATTCCCGTGGTTGCGCTTTCTGCGGGCATGCTTGTCATGTTCTGCCAGTTCGCCTTTTACGTGCACTTCCCGGATTTTCTTTTCCGGCACCGCATCGGCTGGAATGTGTCGGCGACAATCGAGCCGCACAACTCCGCACGGCAGGTGCTGATACTTTCCGGCCATCATGACAGCGCACCGGTCGCACGCATATTCGACAGTCCATTTTTCCGGCTCTACGTTCCGGCAATTTTCCTGCCCTACGCCTTCTTCCTCTTTGAGCTTGCCATGCTCCTTGCCCGGCTTGCCGGCGGATTCGCATCTGTTCCCGTCTGGGTTCCCGCGCTGCTTGCCGGCGGGCTTCCCGCGGCAGCGGGCTACTTTCTTCTTGTCGCATTGCGCCGGGGAAGCCCCGGGGCAGGTGACAATCTCATCTCTTCGCTGATGGTGGCGCGTCTTGCGCGGGATATCGCCGCCGACCGGACGCTCCTGAAAAGCACGCGGCTTTTCGTGGTGAGCTTCGACGCCGAGGAAGCGGGGCTGCGCGGCGCGGCGGCCTGGTTTCGCGTGCACGCGCCGGAGCTGAAGCGGCTTCCCTGTTTTCATCTCAACTTCGATTCTCTGTACAACCTTCGCGACCTGCAGTGTCTCGTGAGTGACGTGAATGGCACGGTCTCTCTCTCCACGAGCATGGCGGACGAGCTCATTCGGTGCGCCGCCGCGGAAGGCCTGGTGATGCGGCGTTTCGGGATGATCTTCGGCGCCGGGGGAACGGATGCGGCAGAAAGCGCGCGCGTGGGCATCCCCTCCTCTTCCATCATCGCGATGCCGACAGAGCTCGTGCGGCCCGACATGGTCTATCACACCTCGCGCGACACCGTGGAGCATATCGAGCCGCCTGTCATCGAGGCGTGCATGAGGATCGCTCTCCGCTTTCTTGAGCGGCTGGACGGACGGCGTGATCCCGCATCGCCATAAGCCCGGCTCCCTGAAAACGCCTGTTTCTCTTTCCTTTCTCGTGACAGCGATATTACTTTGGAGCCCAAGGATCCGGATGCCGCGGCTCATCCGCTCTTTTTCACAACATTCCGATCCCTCGCGATTGAGAGGTGTCCATGAAACAGCTTCTTGTCATGGTGTTCATCCTGGCGTCAGCGGCGGCGACAAGCGCACAGCAGACCTTTTTCGACCTCGTGAGCGACGGCACCACGCGCCAGGTGCAGGCTGCCATCACCAAGGGTGCGGACGTGAACGCCCAGGATCATGACGGGGAAAGCGTCCTGATGTACGCCGCAGGGAACAACAGCAACCCCGAAGTCGTCACCCTGCTCTTGAAGGCTGGCGCAGACCTCAACGCCAAGGACGACAACGGCGAGACCGTTCTGATGTACGCCGCCGAGAACAATGACAATCCCGAGGTGATCGCGACGCTCCTGAAGGCCGGGGCTGACGGAAATGCGCAGGACCAGGACGGGAAGACGGCTTTTGAATATGCGCAGGACAACGATGCGTTGAAAGGCACCGACGTCATCCAGCAGCTGCAGGACCTCGTGCAATCAGCGACCGCGGCGACAACGACAGCAAATGACTTCATGGACCTGGTGCAGGACGGCTCGCTCCAGGACGTGCAGGCGGCCATCGGCACGGGCGCGGACGTGAACTCCCAGGATGCCGACGGGGAGACCGTGTTGATGTACGCCGCAGGCAACAACGCCGACCCGGCCGTCGTTGCGGCACTTCTGAAGGCGGGCGCCGACGCCAAAGCAAAGGACAAGAATGGCGAGACCGTGCTGATGTTTGCTGCTGAGAACAGNNAAACCGTCCTGATGTACGCCGCGGAGAACAACAGGAATCCCGAGGTCATCAGAACCCTTCTGAAGGCAGGCGCGGACCTGAAAGCTAAGGACGAGAACGGGAAGACCGTCCTCATGTTTGCCGCAGAGAGCAACCAGAACCCCGAGGTGATCACCGCGCTTCTGAAGGCGGGTGCCGACCCCAAGGCTCAAGACGGTGATGACAAGACGGCCTTTGAATACGCGCAGGACAACGATGCGCTTGACAGCACGGACGCCTACCGACAGCTTCAGGACGCCTCGCGGTAGGCGGCGGATTCGAGTCCCGATACCTCCGCGGGCGGTCTCAAAGCTGCGATAACTTTTTCAGAAGGAGCTCCCGGTTGGGACCGAACCAGGCTTTCAGCTCTTCGAACATTTCAGCGGTCTCTGACGCAGCACCGGAGAGCACCAGCACGTCGCTTCTCCAGCGATACCACAGGTAATGGGGTCGATACGGTTTGCATCTGCGCTTCTGCCGGCATTGGGCGTTCAGCATCTCGTCCAGCTCGATATGGTTCGCTGAGCCGGCGACGTAGTAGACCTCGTCGTCTGCCAGGCCAATAACGATGCGCTGAAATCCTTCACCCATGGCGTCGTCGGCGCGAAAGCCCTCCAGCGCGATGTCCTTCGAGCCAAGCCGAAGATCGTAGCCCTTTTCGCGCAGGTATCGGCGAAGGGCAACGATCTCCTGGCGCACGTCCCGGTAGACCTGCGGGTCTGTGCGTTTGCGCGAAAGCTGCCCCCGCCATTGGCGAAGCTCCGTTTCGTACTCGTCCAGGAGCTTGACCCTGCTCAGGAANNTCACTCCCGGGAAGGCTCAGGACCTGACGACGCCCGAGCGGGAGATCCTTTCATGCTCCGTGATATCCGTCGCATCCCAGGGGTAGCAGATCCACTTGTCGTCGAGCTCTTCACCGGCAAAGTAGCGGTGAACCTCGGCAGGGATCCTGCCCTTCTTCTCTTTCTTCTTGTTGTGCAGCACCGCCACCGCGATCTCCGCGGGTCGGTGCAGGAGCAACTCCCGCAGGCAGTATTCGAGCGTCACGCGGGAATCGTCCACTTCGTCGACGAGGAGCACGCTCTTGCCCGCAAGCTTTTTCTCGACCTCGTCGATCCACTGTATCGTGCGCGGGCTTTTCGCGGGCACATTGTCGGGTCCGTAGTAGGAGATTCCCACTGTGAAAATGGGCTTCTTGAGGTAGGTCTTCAGGATGCGCGCCGGGATGAACCCGCCCGTGCCGATTGCCACGATCAGGTCCGGATCGAAACCCGACGCCGCAATTTTGAAGGCGAGCGTACGCACGCTTAGATGGATATGCTCGTAGGAGAGGAAATACTTTCCCGCCGCGTCCGTGCTGGTCACGATGGCATTCACGATAGAAGGAAAGCTCACCCGATGCAAGCGCGGTGCTGCGTCACCTTTCCTTCGAGCGATAGGTGGTGCGCACGACGCGGAACAGCTCTTCCAGGAGCGGATTGTCGGGATTCCCGATCATCGCGTCAGCCAGGATGTCCTTTCGTTCCCGGGCGAGCACGGTAAAAAGCTGGCGGAGCGCTTCGCTTTTTGTCTCTGCCGCGTAGCAGATGCGCACGATTCTCTTCATCTCTTCCGGTGTGAGGACCTTGCGCGCCTTTCCGAGGTTGAGGAAGATGGTCTTTCCATCCTTGGCATCCTCGATGGACACGGGTTTTTGCGCCCTGGCGGACTTCGCGCGGCCCGCTTTTCCTGCCGGTGCGCTCCTTTCCGTCTGCGCATTGATATGCTCCACGCGCGCGTTGTGGATGAGGACCTGGGCTTGACGGAGCAGGAAGAGCAGCCCTTGCTCGTCGATCTCCCTGACCGCGTCGCGCAACTCCTTCTCCACCCTGGTCCGCCGCGAGTCCGTCTTTTTCGGCTTCACCCTGCCAGTATATACGATCTTCATCACCCGCGTCGTGAGGCAATGCGGAATATTGACAGCCATTACGCGAGCGCCTACCCTCGAAAGCACCAATGCCCGGCAAGAAAAGCGTTCTCATCTCGTTGCTGGCCGTCAGCTTTCTTTTCGCCACTTGCACCCGGCACGAAAGCCCCGCCGCTCCGCCGACCTCGGCGAATCCTTCTCCGGTCGCTGCCGCGGGTGCTCCCTCCTCCGCCTGCGTCTCATTCCTCGAGGGGAGCGCCACGATTTCGACGGGGACAGACGCGAAGCCCGCCGAGATCGGCTGCCCGGTCCCCCTCTCCTCCCGGGTCGCCACGGCTGCTGAATCGCACTGCGATATCGCGCTGGGCACGCTTGGCGTCATCCGTCTCATGCCTCTCACCGTGCTCGAGCTCTCGCGTTTCGACCTGGGTGAAGGGCGCCGAATCGGCATCGTGAGTCTCGTCGAAGGAGCGGTGGCCGCCAAGGTTTCCCGGCTTGCAGCGACGGACCGCTTCGCGGTGACCACGCGCTACTCGGTCCTGGGCGTGCGCGGCACCGAGTTCCTCGTGAGCTTTGGCAAAGACGGCCCGCTGCGCCTTGCCGTGCGATCCGGCGAGGTTGCCGTTCTTCCCCGGACGCTCGATCCCGTCGCACTCGGCGGCAGCACAGCGGCAGACGCCGTCTACCGCGCGATCCTGACCGAGGCGCCGGCTGTCGATGCCGGCAATGAGGCGACAGTCTCATCCCACGCGCTCGACGAAGAAAACAGCGCGTGGGCAGCCCTCTCTCCGTCCGTTGACGCGGCCATTGTGCAGGCGGGGGCGGCCGTGCAAACGGATACGCTGCTTTTGTCTCCCTCCATCCGGGCAGCGCTCGCCGGCATCGATACTGCGAGCTCCACGCTTTCCGCCGCGGTGAAACCGGCGGATTCCGTCACGCTGAAGGATTTCAAGGAGCTGGACACAATGGCCGCCCCCGGCGGAACGCACGCCCTCCCTTCCGCTCCGGCACCGATCCCCGCGCCGACCACCTCCCCTTCGAGTCCTCCTGCTCCGGCCGCGTCTGTCGTCCCCTCGACCTCTTCCCGGTTGTCGGCGCAGGCGAATCGCCCTGTCGATATCGCGCTCGTCGAGGCTGCCTGGTCAAAAGAAGGGAATCAGAATCTCGTCGTTGCCAGCTTCCAGCCGGAAAAGCTCAGTTTCGAGCAGAGCTCCCCGTCCCGGGAAGAGGGGGAACTCGATCTCGTGGCAGCGCTGCCCGGCGGTGCGACATTCGCAAACATCCGCTCAATCGGCGCGCGTCTTGGCTTCGCGGAAGGCGCCGAGGGTCCCTTCGCCCACATCGCGATCAACCTCCGTTCCGAAGAGGAAAACGGCCAGTATTGGATCGAGGAAGATCTGATCTGGCAGATACAACGCCTCTTCATCCTCTGCCGTGCTGGCTTCTCCGGGAAAGACGGCAACAAGGACGATTTCGATTTCAATTATGAAGGGGACCTCTCCCTGGGCCGCGCATACGACCTTCGCGTTGATCTGGAGCCGGCGAGCGGAAAGCTGGTCTGGTATCTCGATGGCGCCCAGATCGCAGCCGCGACGGCCCCGGGCCTTACTCAGCGTGCGGGCAGACCGGCAAAGATCATTCTGAACACCTACCGGGCCCAGAGCAGCTTTGCGACCACATTCGCCGAGCGTGTCACCTGCGCAACCGCCCGGACGAATTGAGGCACGGCGGCACGATCCCGCTCGCTTGACAGGTTCCGCCGGCCATTACTACAATTGGTCAAGGCGGGTGTCCGCGGAGAGCCGCGGTGAGTATTTGCAAGGGGTGCAGGAATGGCAGATTCTTCGCGAGCCTATGATTCGGACCTGTTGCGAGGGAATACAGACTCCCTCCTCCTCTTCCTGATCAACCAGCAGGGAGAGACCTATGGCTATCGTCTCATCAAGGAGATCGAGCAGCGCAGCGGCGGCTATTTCCGGTTCAAGGAGGGCACGGTCTATCCCGCCCTCCGGAAACTCGAAAACGACGGGCTTGTGAGCGGTGAATGGAAGAAGCTTCCCAACGGCCAGGAGCGCCGCTACTACGCGATCACAGACCAGGGCCGGGAGCTGCTGCAGAAAAAGCTCGACATGTGGCAGAGCTTCGCGAGCGCCATGGCGCTCGTCATGAAACCCTCCGGGGGCTGAGGCGTCATGCGGCCCGAGATCGGCAGATACCTCGAGGAGGTTCGCGCCCATCTCCACCTCGACCCGCGCACAGAGCGCCGCGTCATCAATGAGCTCTCCGGCCATTTCCAGGAGAAGGTGGAGGACCTGATCTACGAGGGCATCGGTGAGCAGGAGGCTACCGGTGCGGCCCTTGCATCCTTCGGCGATGCCCGGTTCATTGCCCGCCTGATGTATGAAGCGCACAGCCGCGGAAGCTGGACTGACGCGCTCATCAGCTGCCAGCCCCATTTCATACTCGCCGCCCTTTTTGCAACCCATATCTGGCGCTACCCCGTTCTCCTGGCAGGCGCATTCGCCGCCATCGCCATTATTGCCATGATGGGCTGGCGCAACGGCCCCTCGACCTGGCTTTACTCCTGGGTGGGCTATGCGCTTCTGCCGCTTCTCATTCTCAGCTACGTGTCGATGGATCCGGTGGCGCAGACCGTGGGATTCCTCTTGAGCGGGCACGGCACGCCCGCTTCCCTCTGGCATCTTGCGGCACTCGCTGTGCTGTATGCATTCACTGTCTGGCTTATCGCGTCGACTGCCGTCCGCGTGGCACGACGGGACTGGATCCTCCTTTCACTCATGCTTCTGCCTCTCCCCGTGATCGCGATCTGGGTTCTCACCGTGACGCACAGCGCGGGTTTTTTCGTCAATGCCCTTCGAAGCCTGGAAAGCCGGTTCAGCCAGTGGGACTTCGCAATGGCCTGTTTCTTTGCGGGCCTCGGCGTCACAACGGCGCTTTTCGTCCGCATCCGGCAGCGCGCGTGGAAAGTGATCGCCGTGATCGCGGTGGGCATCGTGGGAAGCTCCCTCGCCTTGCGCTCCCTGTGGGGAGGCCTGGGGCTATTCCGTCTCATTGCGATCTCGATCTGCCTCTTCCTCTTCCTCACTATTCCGCTCCTGCTCAAGGCGATGCTCGGCCAGGATCATTCTCCGAAGGAAGCGCTCCCGTCCTGATTGCATTCCACCGTTCTGCTTGACTAATCCCGAAGCGAGCAATACCCTTGGCATAGGCTGTCTATGTAAAGGCAGTCTTGTGGTGGCAACAATGATGGCACAACACTTCTACAAGTTGTTTCGACGCCTTTTTTTTAATGCACATCTGCGTGGCGTCAGGAATATCGATTCGACCGAGCCCGTCATCATGGTCGCGAATCACGCGGGCTCTTTCGGTCCGGTATCGGTGATCACGTCGATGCCCGTGGAGATGTACCCCTGGGTGTCTCACGAGGTCACGGACCTGAAGACAGTGGCCCACCGTATTCAGGTGGAGTTTCTCGAGCAGGAGCTGCACCTGAAGCCGCCGCTCAGCACCTATTTCGCGAAGGTCATCGGCCGCATCTGTGTCGCCCTCATGAAGGACATCGGCGCGATCCCGGTCTACCAGCAGAGCAAGCAGATCAAGACAACGGTCATGCGCAGCTTGTCGCTGCTCGAGCAGGGCAAGAACATACTGGTGTTCGCGGAAGACTCAACAAAAAAGATAAACGACGTGCTGTGCGAGTTCTGCACCGGCTTCATCCATATCGCAAAGCTCTACCATGAGAAGACCCGCAAGGCAGTACAGTTCCTGCCGGTGGCCGTGAACCGCAAGATGCACGGCATCCTGGTTGGTACGCCCATACGCTTCGATGTGACACGGCCTTTTCCCCAGGAAAAGCAGCGCCTGAAGAGCGAGCTGGAAAGCTCTGTTCTTCGGCTTTACCAGACGCTTGAAATCACCCGCGTGCGCCCGAAGAAACGCCCTGCCTAGTACAGGATATCCATCTCCTCGCGATCGGACTTGCCGGTGAGCTTCACGAAAAAGGTCTGGCTGGTCGTATCATAGGCCCAGCCGTCCGAGTACTTGAAATACGTCGGATCGGTGTGCCAGGAGATTCCATGCAACCGCACCTGCGTGAATGGCTTCGCGCCCTGGAGGACGAAGTTGTGCGCCACTCCCTGCGGGTAGCTGAGAACGAGTGTGATCTGGGCGTCGGTCTTCTGGGCGTTTCGTACGCGCGCGGCTGTCCAGATCCATGCCCCTTGTCCGAGTTGGGGCAGTGGGATTTCCTGTGGCAGGTCTCGATCGATCGGGAGCACCGCATACACGCTTTCCGGCGCCAGGGTCCCCTTGCGCTGCCCGACATGACCTGAGCCGATCGAGACAGTTGCGGGAAGCATCCCATCGTTGCCTGCCAGGGCAAGCGCCGACGAGACGAGACCCCTGCCGACCGCGGAGGCGAGGGATGAGGACAGGATGCCGCCGGCATGGATGAGGAGGCCACCGCAGCGAATACCCGTTTCAAGGTCTGACGTTCCGTCACCGCTGTCCAGATACTCACCACCGTCGGCCATGCGCACGCGCGGCAGGATGTCTTTTTCCACCGTGTCTTTCAGCGCGCGGCTCACCGCGTCACCCGCATCAACGAGCCTGTCGTAGTCAAGCAGCGTTTCCAGCAGACCCACGGACAGGCTCGTGTCCAGCCGCGCGCCGGCATGAGAGGTAAGGAAGGTCCCTGCGGATTTCAGAAGCTCGGCGCTGCCATGATCCATCAGGAGGGGAACCAGGCCGGGAACGGAAAGCACCGCATCATCAGCCTTCGAAAGGAGGGCGCCTGCCTTGTCGACAAGTGCGGCGCTTTGCGTCTGCACACTGCGGGCATAATCCCTCACGCCACCCACGTACGGGCTGGTGGAGAAGGAAAGCTGCGCGTCCGGGGCGCGCTTCTGCTGGCGTGCCAGGGCGTCCGACCAGATCGGCAGGTACTGCTGCCATGAACCGCGCGCGAGTGCTTCCGCAAGCAGGCCGACCCCGATGTCCTCTGAAAAGGTGAGAGAGCCATCCGGCATCTTCCACTGGGCATCTGCCGTCGAAAGACGCGTCGCGGACCAGCCGGCGAATGCCGCGTCGACGAAATGTGCCAGGGTTGCGCGAAGCTGTTCGTCGGTGGGCATCGCCTTCTCATCAGGAAGACGCGTCGCTGCCGCGGTGACGCGCGCCGGGGCCGCGCTCACGGTCGTGGAAATCGCGGCAGCCATGGCGGGGGTGCCCTGCGTGCTCAATCGCGCCGTCCACGCGGCGGCGCCTGTCGGCAGCAGAAGAGTCCTTGCCGCCTCATCGACCTGTGCGCCCGCGGGAAGCTCCAGCAGGTAGGAGCGTCCCGCGCGTCTCCAGCCCAGCGTACCTGCCGCGGGCGACGTCTCCTCCACGCCGCTCATGGTGAAGGGGACGATCAAAGGAGAGCCTCCAGTCGAACCGATCCGCGTCATGGCGAGTGATCCTCCGGCGTCGCTCCCGGGCGAAAGGCGCAAACGCATGTCTGCGTCGAAGATGATGTCCGTGCCATTCGCCGTCGTCTCGAAACCTTTCAATGCGGGACTCGTGGAACCGGAGAATCGCAGGGCCATGCCATTCCAGGAAAGGGTGAGATCGCGAAGATCACGTGACTGGAAGAGCGGAAGCAGCGCGTAGCGCCCCGTCACCCGTGCGTCGCCCACGCTGGCAGTGACAGGCCGAAAGAAAAGCGCCAGGGCGACAAGGAGGAGCACGACCCCGCAGTAGACGGCGACACGGAGCGCGGAGCGTGCGGAAGATTTCTGCATTGCGCGCGGATTCTATCAGGGGGGCTTGAAAGATTCAACGTTGCGCGCTATGACATGCAGGTTCCATGGCTCCCGTGAAAGGTCTGCGCCCCTCTTTTGCCGCGCAGTACAGCGTCGCGGCACTTGTTGCGACATGCATCGTCCTTCTCGTTTCACTCTTCGCGTGCATTTCCCCGACACGCGCACCCGTGAAGCCTGCGCCGGCGGAATCAGGAATTCCCTATGGCAGCATGAGCGCGGCGATTGCAGTCGGCAAGCCCGAGGAAGCGCTGGAGGCGTATGAAAAGTCACTCGCCGCAAAGCCGCAGGCCGCCGACACCCGCATCCTTCACGCCCGGCTCCTCATGGTCGCCGGCAAGCTGGGCGAGGCGCGCGTAGAGTTCAACCTGATCCTTGCCGATGACCCGAAGAACACCGATGCCTTGTACAATCTTTCGCTGGTCGCGGGCCTGGACGGCCACCCGGACGAGCAGGAGGCGCTGCTGCGCCAGGTAATCGCCGTGGACGCCGGGCACCCTGACGCACTGGCAGCCCTTGGCGACATCGTGCTGGCCCGCGGGGACGCGGCGACCGCCGAAGGGTATTTCTCCAAGGCGCTGCTGCGCGATCCCGTGAACGTGCCGGCGCTGCTCGGCCAGGGCGACGTCAAGGCCCTTGCGCACGAATGGAAGACGGCCGAGGACCTGTACACCCGCGCAATCTCCGCCGAGCCCGACTACTCCTTCGCTTTCATCGACCGTGCCAGGGTGCGCGAGTCGGCAAGCGACAATGCGGGCGCCATCGCGGATCTCTCCAAGGCCATCGCGCTCGATCCGTCCTACTCCTGGTCGTACATCGATCGCGGCAGGCTCTACCATGCGCAGTCGGAACTGGCAGACGCCATCGCCGACTTTTCGATGGCGATCGGTCTGGATCCCGATCAATTCGAGTCGTACGCGCTTCGCGCGGAGGCACGCGGCCTCCAGGGAGACGCCGCCGCGGCCATCAGCGATTGGCAGCGCGTCGTGAGCCTGAAGCCGTCCTATGGCGCCGCCTACGAGCCCCTGGCAGCCCTTGCCTGGAAGATCGGGGACTGGGCTCAGGCGCGCGCTGCCTTTCTCCACGCGTACGAGTTCGATGAGGCAGAGCATGCCTACCCGCTCTGCGCGGCTCTCTGCGCTCTGCGACAGGGAAAGCCCGGCGACGTGCCTGGCATCGTTGCCCCTGTGCTCGACCATGCGCCTGCAGATTCCTGGTACCGCGACGTCGCGCGCTACCTCCAGGACAAGAGCGGGGAGACACCGCTCCTTGCGCGCATCGATCGGGAGCACAACCAGGCGCTGAGGGCGCGCATGCTCTTCTACGTGGCGGTTGTCTACCGGCAGAATGGCTTCGAGAGAATTGCATCGACGTATTTCGCCCAGATGGAAGGTCGCGGCGCTCCGGGCGCGGTTGAAACGGACCTGCTGATCGCCGAGCAGGGTCGCGCGCCGGCGGCTTCCGGCAACTGACGCCCGCAGGACGGCCGCGGAAATCCGCTTCTGCGATCTTGCACATCCCTGCCAAAACTCTTAGCATGCCGGCTCCGGGAGGGTGCTATCAACAAGGTCCAGACAATCGATGATCGTGTCAGGGTAAAGACCGTCCTGGTGAGCGTCTTCGACAAGACCGGGCTCGAGTCGTTCGTGCGCGGGCTCCTGGGTGCGATCCCGGATGCACTCATCCTCTCCACGGGCGGGACATTTCACATCATGGAAAAGATGCTTGGCGGCTCCGCATCGGCGTCCTTGCGGCAGGTATCGGCGTATACAGGTCAGCCCGAGATGCAGGGCGGCCTGGTGAAGACGCTCGACTTCAAGATATATCTCGGCCTCCTTGCGGAAACCTACAACCCGGATCACCAGCGGGACCTCGCGCGCACCGATGCCACTGCCATCGACATGGTCGTGGTGAATCTCTATCCCTTTGAGCAGGCGTCTGCCGCGGCGGATGCGACGCTGGAGGATGCGCGCGCCAACATCGATATCGGCGGGCCGTGCATGATCCGCGCCGCGGCGAAGAACTTCCATCGCGTTGCTGCCGTCACCGACCCGGGCGAATATCCCGGCGTGCTCCAGGAGCTTGCATCCACAGATGGCGCCCTTTGCCTGGAGACACGCTTCCGTCTGGCGCGCGCTGCTTTCAGGCGCATTGCCCGCTATGACGCGGCAATCACGTCCTATCTGGATGCGGCCGACCCCGCCGCGGGGTTTGCCGCCTACACCGTCAACAAGGGGAGCTGATGCCCGGCCAGCCCGATTTCAAGAGCGCGTACAAGCGCATCATGGACGATCATTTCCCCGACAGGATGGAGATCAGCTTCATCGGGGAGGCGGGCCGGCAGACGCTCGTATATGAAAAGGCCACGTGGGTCATCGACGGCGAGGAAAAGGGCCTGCGCTACGGGGAGAACCCCGGACAGGAAGCGTCACTCTATCGCCTGCTCAACGGCAACCTCACGCTTGGCAGCGTCACGACAATCGCACCCGGCAGGCATCTCGCCTCGGACATCGAGCTCCTGCAGTCGGGCAAGCACCCGGGCAAGATCAACATCAC
>PMDT01000180.1 GCA_003154555.1 Spirochaetaceae bacterium | reverse complement strand
AAACATACGCCGCCTTCATCCGCGGCGCGTAGCTAGGCGCGGCGCTTGAACAGCGCCGCCAGGCGGCCCGACACCGACCGCAACGCCTGGCGGATCCCTTCAGCTCGTCGTGAGATCGTGAAATCCTCCGCCGCTTCCTCCATTGTGAAAAGCGGGCCGTAGCGCTTGATCAACTCGCTCCAGTGCCGACCCACGTAGACGTAGAGATCCGCCTCCGTGGCGCGGGGAAAACGCGCGAGCACCCGCGATTCGCGCACGATCCGCACGATCGGGAAATAGACGTTGTCGTACCAGGAGAGCGCCGCCCTCTCGAAAGGGATCTCCTCCGCCTTCTTGAGATTGATGTACCACTTGTGCTCGCGGATATGGACCAGCAGCTCGTCGTACCGTCCCACCTCGGTGAACGAAATGTCGCACCCGGGGCGGAGCACGTCGAGGTGCGTCTCCTCGAAGAAGCTCTTCTTCTCGAAGTCGATGACGGCGCGCTTCATCTCCTCCCGGGTCATGTCGGGTGAGAGGGCGATCTTCGCCGCAAGGGAGATGACCTCCGCGTCGATGAACTCTGCGCCCTGGGACTTGGCCACCGAAACGCGGTGATTTCCGTCCCGCACGAAATACACGCCCCCGATCTCGAAAAGGCTGATTGGCGGGAGCACGAGGTTCTGGTAGTGCGCCACGTCGACGCGCATCCAGCGCCGCGCCATTTTATCATGCCGCGGGAGGAAGGCCTTGTTGAAATCCTTGAAGCGCCCTTCACTCCCCACGATCTTGTCGATGGGCACGGTCCGCATTCCCCGATAGGTCTCCGAGGCGGGCCGCAGGATCGAGCGGACGTCCCCCAGGGAGAGCATCTCGTCACGCTGCACCTTGAGAAGCGACATGATGCGCATGAGGGTTTCGCGCGTCCGCAGCCGGCCGAAATCCACCCGGGCCATCGAGTCATAGAGGGTATTGTTCATGGTGCTTTCTCCAGATCTATGACGATGTGATCGTATGCGTTGATGATGGTCGTGGCGGCAAATCTGCCCTCCCGCGACGCATTCCTGTCATAGAGATGGACATGGCCGTGGATGAGGTAACGCGGCTTGAAGGTGCGCATGAACCAGAGAAAAATCCGAAAACCCGTGTGGCAGGGATCGGGGAGATCGTTGATCCCGTACGGCGGCGAATGGGTGAGAAGGACATCGAGGAATCTGCCGTGAAAGATGCGGTGCCAAACCATTCCCGGAATGAGGCGAAGGATCGTCAGGAACATGCCGAAATCCGTGAACTGGTTCTCTCCGCCATTATACCAGATGCTTCCTCCCAGCCCGGCGAGCGTGAGCCCCCCGACGCGCATGACCTTGCCCTCCAGGCATGTCGCACCGACGCTGCGCTCCAGGGCATCCGTGCTCCGCTCGAAGGGGTCGTATTTCCCGTGATAGTCCTTTCGGTTCTCGAGGTGGTGATTGCCGAAGACGAACAGGAGGGGCTTGTTCAGGGTGCTCACGATGAAATCGTAATACCCGAGCGCCAGGTCCCCCGCGCTCAGCACGAGATCGACCTTCCCGTAGCGCTGCTTGAGGCCGGAGCTGTAGATGACGGGATCGACATGATCGGCAATACAGAGGAGTCTCATGGCTCGGCTTAAGAATATAGTGAAAGAGCCGGAGGGGTGCAACGCGGGCCGGGCAGGGTCGGGGTCAAGCCTGCTTTGACACAAACAGCCCGGCGGGCTATAAATGCCCGTTACCACCCTCAGGAGGGCAGTATGGAGAGACGGGAGATCGAGGAGAAGCTGATAGACATTCTCGCGCGCCACAGCGCCGCGGAAAGAAAAGCCTTCACACCCGACAAGAATCTCAAGCTCGACCTGGGGCTGGATTCCCTGGATGTCGCGGAAATCGTCTACGAGCTCGAAGAGGCATTCGGGATCAAAATACCTGACGATTCGGCCGAGCACCTCCTTTCGATCTCGGATACGGTCGATTTCGTCCACCGCAGGCTGCAGGAAGACCCTCACGAGGACCACGCGTTCGAAGGCCACGGAGCCTGACGCGCCGACGGCCCGAATGGGGTCATAGCATCCCTTTTCCCTGCCGACAATTAGAGTGAGGGCTGTTGCGATCTGCGCGTCCCTGGTGCGCGTTGGCACGCGACAGGCCGTCACTACTGCGCTATATTTGCAGGGGGGGATTGCCCATGAAACGGATTGCTCTTGTCCTCGCCCTGATTGCCATAGGGTCAGGTGCGTTCGCCTCTTCCGAGTTTTTCGACAAGGGCGAGGCCCTCTATGTCCAGAACAAGCCCCAGGATGCGCGTCCGCTTCTTGAAAGCGCCCTGAACGACGACCCTTCCAATGAAAAGACCTATCTCTACCTGGGCATCATCTACCAGCAGCTCGGCGACGCGCAGAAGGCGATCGACATCCTCAAGCGGGGGTTGCCTGTCGCCGGGTCGTACAAGGACCTGTTCTATTTCAACATGGGAAACGATTTCTACTCGCGCAAGGAGTACACATTCGCGGAGGACATGTATTCGAGCGCCCTGGC
>PMDT01000070.1 GCA_003154555.1 Spirochaetaceae bacterium | reverse complement strand
AGGCTGTCGCGTCGGGCAGCTTCGAGCGATTCGTTATCGCGGAAGTGGATCAGGGGCTTGTCGATGCCGTCCGTGCCGCGGGAGGTGCGGTCTCCATCAACATCGCCGGCAGCACCGGCATCAGCGCGATGGTTCTGCCCCGTCTGGAGTTGTATAACCCCCGCAACCCCGATGACCGGAAGGCAATCGTGGCCGCAATCGGTGAGGCCGCGGAGCTTGCCACGGCGATTCCCAGCGTCGATTTCTACACGATGGGCGGCGAGTCATCGATTGCCGCCATGATCGCGGCGGGAGTGGATGAACGACGGCAGCGCATCATCTACACCGCGGAGAACAACAATTTCGCCGCCGAGATCCTCAAGGCAGCGGTGCAGAAATGCGCTCCGGGGAAGCGCTTCGACGGCCTGCAGATCCTCAATACTGTCGTCGGCAAGATGAGCGGCGCGGTCTCCTCCCCGGCGGAGATGAAAAGGCTCGGTCTCGCCCCGCTCGTACAAGGCTTCGAGAAGTGCGTGCTGGTGGAGGAGTTCAACCGCATCCTCATCACGCGCATCACGCTGCCCGGCTTTTTCCGCGGCATCCGCGTTTTCGAGGAAAAGGACGACCTCCTCCCCTTCGAGGAGGCGAAGCTCTTCGGGCACAACGCGGTGCACGCGGTGCTCGGCTACCTCGCGTGGCTCCGCGGCTATGACGTCATGAGCAGGATCGGCGCGGACGCGGAGCTCCTGGCATTCGGCCGCGACGAGCTTCTCCATGAATCGGGTGCGGCGCTTCGCGCAAAGCATGGCGGGACCGGCGATCCGCTCTTCACGGAAGCCGGCTACGCGGCCTACGCGGACGATCTCCTGGGCCGCATCATCAACCCCTGGCTGCTCGACCGGGTGGAGCGCATCATCCGCGACCCGCGCAGGAAGCTGGGATGGAACGACAGGCTCTTCGGCACGATGCGCCTCGCCGCAGAACGCGGTATCGAGCCGCGCCGCATGGCCCTTGGCGCAGCCGCGGCAGTCCACTATGCCCTGACGTCGGAGAAAAGCGATGACACGCCGCGCAAGCTGCTGGGAACACTCTGGGGGAAGGAAGCCGAGGCGCACCAGGCGGAAAAATGCATCTCGCTCGTGGAGGCGTCCCGCCCTGCGCTCCGGCAGTGGAGGGCAAACGAGTGAGTCCACGTGGCGTCAGAGCGACGGCTCGCATCAACGCCCTCCCGGTCCTAACCCAATCCTTCGAGCACCTCTGACGGATATCCCAGCAGGCGAAGAAGCTTGATGGCGTTCCCCGCCTCCACGATCCCGTCGTGGAGCGTATAGTCGAACTGCAGCCCCTGCTCCTCCACCCGATGCGTGAAGTGGACATTGTTGAATATCCCCTCGAGGTCCGCGGCAATGGCGCGATCGTGGGTCGCCGCCACCACGCGGCAGTTCAATCCCGCCAGGTAGCGCAGGATGCTGATGGAGGCGGCGATGCGCTCCTCCGAGTTGGTGCCGGAGAGTATCTCGTCGATGATGACGAGAGCGGGGTGGCCTCCGCGCGCCGCCTCGAGGATGTCCAGGAGACGCCGCGCCTCCACGAGGTAATGGCTCTCCGAGGCGAGGATATTGTCACGGTTGGTGATCGACGTGATCGTGAAGAAGGCAGGGCCGCGCATGCGGCGCGCGAACGCCATGCACAATGTGCCCGCGAGGATCTGGTTGACGCCCAGTGTCCGCAGGAACGTCGATTTTCCCGACATGTTGGAGCCGGTCACCACGACGCCCTTTCTGTCCATGCGAAGGGAATTGGCCACGGGATCCTTGAGCAGGGGGTGCACGAGCTCGTCGGCTTCGAAAGCCTCGGCCGTCTCGGGCGTCGTGATGCCGGTGAAGTCCTCACGCATCGCCGCTGCTGCCTGCAGGGCGTCCACGCCGCCCACGAGGCCATAGACGCGGGAAATCTCGTCCATGCGTTTGATGATCTCGTTGTGGACAAAGAAATACGTCGTCACCTCTTGTAGAAAGAATTGCCGGATGTATTCGACGAACATCGCGACGATGTCCCCCGAGAATCCCGACGGGGTCATGAGAAGGGCCGTGCGGCTGCGCAGCTTCCGCAGGCTCTCTGAGAGCGCCCCGAGCTCCCGAAGATCGGCTTCCAGCTCCGGCAGGGGCAGGCGGGAGATCCGGTTGCCCGCCGCGAGCAGGCGGTGCAGGTATTCGTAGGAGGGAGACTCGACGATTACCGTCGCCTTGAACCTGTAGTGGATGACGAGATTTGTAATGCCGGACGCGGCGAGAATCAGGAAGCCCGGGATGCCGAGAAGGAACGGTGCGGCAATCGAGAGCGCCGCGATGATGCTGAGCGCCAGGTACAGGTAGCGCCGGCGGTCGGGTATCCCCGCGCGACGCGCCGAAAGAAACTGGTAGATCTCCCCGGAGCGTTGCACACCCAGGCGGGTAAGCGCGCGGCGAAGCTTGCGGCAATGGGCGGGCTGTGCGAGAAGCCCTGCGATCCGGGCGATGCGGGCGGTACGCGCCTTGTCATTGAAGAGTGGACGGCGCAGCATGTCGTAGAGAACGGACTGTCCCACGGTGGACTTCGTACGATCGAGCTTCAGAAAGATGTCGTCCATGTCCAGATCGTTCCAGGTCCGGTCGTCGATCTGCGGCGTGTCCGCGGCGTCGGTCCTCTCCCTGAAATAGCAGGAGATAAATTCCCACTTCCTGTTTTCTACCGGCATGGAAAGACTGTACGGGCCACGCGTGCGCCGATCAAGCCAGCCCCTCGCCGTCTGCTGCGCAGCCGGCTGCCGCCCTCCGCACNNCTGCTGCGCAGCCGGCTGCCGCCCTGCGCGACGCAGTAGCGTGCTACGCTTGACCGCTTGAACCGGGGCTCCTACTATGCGCCATGCGCAAAACGAAGATTGTGTGCACGCTCGGGCCTGCCACCGAGGACGTTGGAATGCTTGCAAAGCTGATCGGGGCAGGCATGAATGTCGCCCGGTTCAATATGGCCCATGGAACCTACGACTATCATTCGGCCATGATCAAAAAAGTCCGCGAAGCCAGCGCCGCGACAGGAATTTCCGTGGCGCTCCTCATCGACATCAAGGGTCCCGAGATCCGCACGGGCACCGTGGAGGGTGCAGGAACGATCGATGTGCTCCCGGGGAGCGACGTGCGCGTCGTCGTCGACGACTCCCCTTGTACCCCGCAGAGTATCAGCATCAGCTACAAGGATCTGCCCGAGCAGGCGGCGGCCGGCCAGCACATCCTCATCGCGGACGGCTTGATCGACCTGGAGGTCCGGCGGGTGGACGGCAAGGCGGTCATCTGCGTGGTCCGGGCTGGCGGTTTCATGAGCTCCCACAAGAACGTGAACGTCATCGGCATCACGAGCCGGCTGCCGGCGGTGACGGAGAAGGACGTCGAGAACCTGCACTTCGCGGTGCGGGAGGACATGGATTTCGTGGCCGCCTCCTTCGTGCGCAAACCGGCGGATATCCTGGAGATCCGCCAGATCCTGCGCGCCGCGGATTCCCGCATGCACATCATTGCAAAGATCGAGGACCAGGAGGGCGTCACCAACATCGACGGCATCATCCGGGTCTCCGACGGCGTGATGATCGCGCGGGGTGACCTCGGCGTGCAGATCCCGACGGAGCAGGTCCCGCTCGTGCAGAAGCGGATCATCCTCAAGTGCCACGACCAGAACAAGGCCGTCATCACCGCCACGCAGATGCTCGATTCCATGATCCACAACCCGCGTCCCACGAGGGCGGAAACCACCGACGTGGCGAATGCCATCTTCGACGGCACGGACGCGGTCATGTTGTCGGGGGAAACGGCGAGCGGGAAGTACCCGCTGGAGGCGGTGCAGGTCATGGCGTCGATCGCGGGGACGGTGGAAGGCTCGCCGGAATACGAATCGCGCGTGCGGCGCTTTTTCCGGCTCGACGACATCGGCGAGGACATGGCGCAGGCCGTCATCCGCAGCGCGTTCCTGGTGGCGCGTGAGATCCGCGCATCGGCGATCATCACGCCCACGCTGCATGGCAACACGCCGCGCATGATCAGCAAGTACCGGCCCGTGCAGCCGATCATCGCGGTGACGCCATCGGAATCGGTCATGCGGAGGCTCCTGCTGTACTGGGGAGTCCAGCCGCTGCGCTGCGACCTGGCCGACAATTCCGACATGATGCAGAACAACGCGCTCGCCGCGGCCCTCGCGAAAGGGCTCGTGAGAACACATGAAAAGGTCGTCATCATCGCCGGCGTTCCGCTGCACTCGCCCGCAATGCTTAATACCATCAAGGTGCATTTCATCGGCACGGTGCTGGCCAAGGGCGAACGGGGCTTCGGCGGCTATCGGTCGGGCAGGATCGTACGCGCGCTGGACTCACTGGACGCAGAGCTGCGTCTGAAGCACGATGGCACGGAGATCCTCGTCACGCGATTTCTGACACCCGACTTCCTGCCGCTTCTCAAGGGATTGAGCGGCATCGTCCTGGAGGAATCCTCGTACCTCAGCCCCGAGCAGATTCTCAGCATGACGCCTGACGTGGCGGCCATTGGAAGCGTCCCCGGAGCCATGACGCAGCTGGAGGACGGATTTACCGTGACATTGCACGGCGATGAGAATGTCATCTACGAGGGAATCATCGGCGGCAAGTAGCCGCCGATGCAAAGGTTCCTGTTTACTGCCGCGCGGGACTCTTTCCCGCGGCCTGCTGGGCATCCGTCAGCTGGCGCAGGATGTCGTTCACCTGTCTCTGCACCGCCGTGGCAGTCTGCAGCGCCTGGCTCTGATTGCCGTCGGCAAGCAGCCTTTCCGCACGCGCGAGGTTTGCGCGCGCCGCTGCAATCTGCGCCGAAAGGGCATTCAGGTCCAGGCGAATGCCGGCAACATTCCGGGCGGCAGCGAGCTGTCGATCCGCCTGCGGAAGGCTCTGTGTCTTGAGCGTCGCGATGAGCGCGGCGGCGCTGGTGTTGCCTCGATCTGCATTCGCGCCGTTTGCGGGAGCGCCCCTGCCGGGCACGGCGCTGTTCGCGCTGTTGTCGGCACCCGGCCGAGGCGTGCTGTCCGCGCCAGGACGCGTGCCATTGTCGGCGCCAGGCCTGACGCGGTTGTTGTCGGCAGGCTGGTTTCCCGGCCGGACGGGCGGCGCAACGTTGACGACAGGCGGAGCGGGCTGCTGCTTCTGCAGGCGAGCGAACGCTTCAGGATCGAGCGGCCGGCCGGGGTTTGCCGAAAGGACCGTCTGCTGCTGCTCGAAGGGCACCGGGTCCGGCGGCGGGGCGATGCGTGAATAGACCCGGCGACCCTGTACATCCTGCGGCGGCTGGGCAACCGGGTTCCGCACAGCCGGCGGCCGTACGATGATGCTCTCCCGCTGGGGAGCGACATTCGCGGTCATTCCCATGACCGGAGCACGGGCCGCTTCCGCCTGTGTCACCTGGAGCGCCGCCCCACCCGCGGGGCGGGATTGGACAAAGACGTCGCGCGGCACCCAGGTCATTGCCCGGGGAGCGGCGCGGTTGGCGTAGATGACCGTGTCAGGGTTGTAGCGCTGGATGATCTGCACGTTGATATCCGGCACGGACATGACATTGATCCGCTGCACGTAGGAGGTGCTCACCTGGTACGGCGGGACATAGACCTCACCGGGTCCCAGCGGGAACCACCCAATTCCTTCTCCGGCTGATGGCGTCCATCCCTCACCGCCGACGAACACGACAAGAGCCGGCGCATACACGGGGCGCGCCGCAACCGCTCCCGGGATCCATACCCACCGTGCGTTCACATATGCCCATCGACCGTAATGGAAAGGTGCGAAGCCCCATGGCTGGTCATCGATCCACGTCCATCCCCACGGCTGGACCCATGTCCAATGCCCGAAGCGATACGGAGCCCACCCTGCGGGGACGTTCGAAGGAGCCCAGACGGTCCCATAGCCTGCAGCGACCGTCCACGTCCCGCCGTCGAATAGATCCTCCGCGCCGATCATGTCCGGGGAGACATACGGATTCGAGGCGAATTGGGCTTCCCGTCGATCCCTGCCTGCGCTCCAGGCATCCCATTCATCCGTCTGCGAGACAGAGGCGACGTAATATATGACGGAGTCGAGGCCTGCGATGGCCGAGGTCTGACCCGCGGACACGTTGTAGGTATCGTCGGCCGCCGTCACCTCTGCATCGCCGTCCCACGTGGTGACAGTCGTTTCCCCCGTGGGCGCGACGTCCACCCGGTAGCTTCCCGCCGCTGCGAGCGACACCGTTGCGTTCGGCGTGTCGATCTCGAATGCCGTGCCCTGATCGAAACTGCGCAGGTCGACGGTGATCGACCCGCTTTCGACCGCGACCTGGACGGTCTGGTCGTCAAGGCTCACAAAGGAAAACTCCGTGGCGTTATTGAGCCGGAATGCCGCGGCCAGTACGTGCACTTCGGCGCGGGCGTTCGCGTCCGTCCAGAGGTGATCCCCGGCGGTCAGGGGATAATTCAAGGTCGCCGGCGTCCACTCGTCGACACTTCCGGGGCGGAAGGATACGACGCCGCTCACGTAGCTCAGCCTGCCGACCTGTGCCGGCGGGTCCGCCCATGTGGAAAGCGCCGCCGCCATGAAGAGGGCGACGCTCGCCAGGAAACGAGCTTTCAGAATGCCGCGCGCGCGATCGTTTTTCATTTCTCCACTCCTCGTCATGCCCCGGGCTTTCGGGGCAGTCTACGGAATTCAACACCCCTGTGGAGAGTATATGTCTAAAAAACGGATGCGTCGCGGTTCTTCTATTTGTAGCGCGCCAACCGCAGCACCTCGCCGAACTTGAAGCGCTTTCCGGTCATGAGAATTCCCACGCGGAAGATCTTCGCGGAGAGCCAGATCACCGCCGCCGTCGTCAGGAGGATCAGGCCGATGGAGACCAGGATCTCCACGGGCCGTGCGGCACCGACCAGGATGCGGAGGAACATGACGATGGGAGCGGTGAGCGGAAAGAGGGAAAGCCCGACGATGAAGGGCGCCTGCGGATTGGAGATGATCGCCGAGATCATGACCACGGGAATGACGAGAAAGATGATGACGGGCCACGCGAGCTGCCCGAGATGCTGTTCGTCCTCCGAGGCTGCCCCCAGGGCCGCATAGAGGGAGCAGTAGAGAAAAAAGGCCAGCAGAAAGAACACGACGAGATAGCCCAGCGCGCCGATCGACAGCCCGAAACCGATGGAGACGCCAAGGCGCGGTCCGATCAGCTTCAGGACGACGGCGCTGATGCTCACCCAGATGCCGTATTGCAGCAGGCTCGCCAGCGCCTTTCCGAGGATCTTGCCGAACAGGAGCTGCATCGGCCCCACCGATGACAGCATGATCTCCACGGTCTTGTTCGTTTTCTCCGTGAGCACCGAGCGTCCGATGACCTGGCCGTACAGGAGCACGGTCATATAGAGGAGCATGGCGAGCATCAGCCCTGTCATGAGGACGGTGAGGAAATCGGAGTTCTTCTTCTCGCCGCTCTGCGTGAGCTGCCGCGTCTGGAACGCCGGCGACTGCGTGAGGGTGGAGACCTGGGAGGCGGGAATGCCCGCCTTCACGAGCCTCTGCGCGACGATCGCCTGGCCGATCACCCCCTGGAGGATCCCCACGACGCGAAAGTCCGCGGCGTTCTTGGATACGTATTCAAGGCGTGTGACGTCGGAGAGCCCGGTCGGCACGATGAGGTAGCCGTCATAGGCGCCGGCGAGCACTTCGGCATCCATCTGCTCCGGCGTTCCCTCTGCGGCGCTGACTTCAATGCGCGACTGCGTAAAGGCGGGGGATATCTCCTGGACGAAGCGGGGGTCGGCGCCCAGCAGGGCGATTTTCGTCATCGGGGCACCCATGGCACCGCCCGACATCGTGATGAGGCTGGGAAGGATCGTGACCGCCGCGATGAGAAACGGGCCGAGGATGGTGAGGACGATGAACACCTTGTTCGCCGCGGTGAGCCGGAACTCCATGCGGATGAT
>PMDT01000113.1 GCA_003154555.1 Spirochaetaceae bacterium | reverse complement strand
TGCGCATCGGCAAGGTTGCCGTTTCCTACCGCACGGCGCGTGTGACTGTTGGCGCCACCGCATCAGCCACGCAGCCCCCGGATATCTTCGTGCTCGGCGACACGACGACAGTCGACGACTTTGTCTCGGCACTCAAAGGGGTGGGGCTCAAAGCCGACGTGATCATCGGAGTGCTCCAGGCGGTGGAAAAGGCTGGCGCCTTGTTCGGCAATCTGGTGATCATGTAAACGCAGGAGCGGAGGGGATTCATGCAGGTCACATCGGTCAACAGCAGCTACTCCTACCCACTCAGCAGCTCGCAGGCGAAGAAGCCTGCCATTGACCGCTCCAGCGACCTCTACAAGGCGTGCCAGGACTTCGAGGCCCTTTTCATCAAGCAGATGCTCGATGTCATGCGGAAGACGGTGCACAAGGAAGATGACATGCTCGGCAATGGCATGGGTCAGGATATGTATGAAGACATGCTGTATGATGAATATGCGAAGAAGATGGCCTCCACCGCTCAATTCGGGTTGTCGGAGATGATTTACGGACAGGTTTCATCGAAATAATAGGCGACGTCTGTATCAAAAAGGATACTATTCGATAAGATCTGAGATTGCTGCTGTAGGGCTTGTAATTAATTAGCTACATAGTAATAAATTAGGTTCGATTCACGCCATTCATCAAGTGGCATGGATCTTGCTTTCTATTAGTCGGGACAGTGCGATGAGCAGGAAAAGAGAGATATCGACTTCAACTGACGATAACCTCAAATCCTACTTTGACCAGATCAAGAAGGCCAGGCTCCTGACATTCGAGGAGGAGCTCGAGCTTTCCCGCAGGATCCAGGCCGGAGACGAGGCAGCCCGTACCCGGCTCATCGAGTCGAATCTTCGGCTTGTCGTGCGTATCGCGAAGAACTACCTGACGCCCGAGGTGACGATACTCGACCTGATCCAGGAAGGAAACCTTGGACTTATGAAGGCAGTCTCCAAATATGACTACAGGAAGCAGGTGCGCTTCAGCACGTATGCGTCATGGTGGATCAAGCAGGCGATCGTCCGGTCGCTTTCGAATAAGAAGCGCGTGATCAGGCTGCCGCATCGGCAGGAAGAAAAGCTGCGCAAGATCAACAAGATATACAACAATCTGTCGCAGGTCCTGATGCGTGAACCCTCGCTCCAGGAGATCGCCGACGAGATCGGCCTCCAGGAAGAGGAGGTTTCTTCCATCATCAATTCTTCCAGTTCGGTCGCTTCCCTCGACGCGACCCTCTCCTCCGACTCGGGGAGCCTGCACGATGTCGTGGAGGATTCCGCATTCGAGCCCAGCAAGGATCTCATGAAAAAGACCCTCCAGGAGGACACGCTTCGTTTTCTCAACGCGCTGCAGGAAAAGGAGCGCCAGATATTACTGTACAGATTCTCTTTCGTCAGCGGGAAGCGCTACACCCTTAAGAAAATCGGTGACGAACTGGGCATTTCGCCCGAGACAGTGCGGCAGATAGAGCTGCGCGCTCTCAAGAAACTCAAAGGGTTCTCCGATGAGCTGAAGGAGTATGTCTACAACTGAGACTGCGGTATAGCTCATGGCCCGCCGCGCTCCTGTCCGCCGACTCCCCCTTGCGCGCTTTGCCGCCCTGTTTGCATTCGTGATGGTTGCAGCTTCCGTCGCCTTCCTTGCCGGATGCCCGCCCACGCGGAAGCCCCCCGGGGGGGTGCCTGTGTCCGGCCAGGGGCAGTCGACCGTGACAAGGGAAAGCCAGGAGCGGCGCATCCCGCAAACCGAGACAACGGCAAACCCCCGGGCCACGGAATCCCCGGTGCCGCCCGAACATCCCCAGCCGGAAAAAGCCGGCCTTCTTTCGGTCATCATCGATGACGCAGGCTACAGCCTCAGCGAATTGCAGGCATTTCTCGACCTGCCCGTGCCCCTCACCATATCGGTCCTGCCCAATCTTCCGCACAGCACGGAGTCGGCCAGAAGGATACTCGCTGCGGGCAAGGAGCTCATCCTGCATTGCCCGATGGAGCCAACGGGCGGGGAGAACCCCGGGCCGGGCGCCCTGTATACGGGGGAAAGCACGGCGCGCACAATCCAGCTTCTCGACGCCGCCTTTGCCTCTGTCCCCGGCGCAATGGGGATGAACAACCACATGGGCTCGAAGGCGACCGCCGATCCCGCGCTCATGGGCGATGTCATCGGCTACCTCAAGCGCCATGGCCTGCTCTTCATCGACAGCAGGACGACAGCCGAAACGGTCGGCGCGCAGATCGCGCGGGAGCGGGGCGTGCGCGGGACGCAGCGGGACGTGTTCATCGACGATATCACGACGGATGCGGAGATCGCGGCGGCATTCGAGAAGGGCGTGAGCGAGGCGCATACGCGCGGCACCGCCGTGCTTATCGGGCATGTACAGAACAGGGGCGTCATCGATATACTGCGCGCCGGCGCCGCGGACGCGGCGGCACAAGGCGCGCGATTTGCGCGCCTGACGGACGTGATCGAAGAGCGCGAAAGGAACCCCTCTCCGTGAAGATTCTCGGGATCGAAAGCTCGTGCGACGAATGTTCGGCCGCGGTCGTGGAGGACGGGCGGCGTATCCACAGCAATGTGATCCTCAGCCAGATCGATTTTCACAAGCCATACTATGGCGTCGTCCCCGAAATCGCTTCGCGGAAGCATATCGAATGGATCGGCGCGGTCGTCCAGGAGGCGCTCGCAAAAGCGGCAACGACCATGGCCGATATCGAGGCCATTGCCGTCACCTATCGCCCGGGTCTGATCGGCTCGCTGCTGGTGGGTCTTTCATTCGCGAAGGGTCTTTCCTGGGGACTGGGAAAGCCGCTGGTCGGCGTCGATCACATCCTCGCCCACCTCTATGCCCCCCATCTCGAACGGGACATCGCCTACCCGTACCTGGGGCTGCTGGTCTCAGGGGGGCACACGATCATCGCTGTCGTCGAGAGGCATGACAGGATCCAGGTCCTCGGCACGACGATCGACGACGCCGTGGGGGAGGCTTTCGACAAGGTCGCGAAATTCTACGACATCGGCTTCCCCGGCGGCGTTGCCATCGACAAGCTCTCGGCAAGCGGCGACGCGCTTGCCTATAGATTCCCCCGCTCGTCGCTGCACAAAGGCGATGCGCGCTACGACGTTTCGTATTCTGGGCTGAAGACGGCTGTCATCCACCAGAGCGACTCATTCTGGAACGGGAAAGCCGAGAAGAGTATCGCCAACATTGCCGCATCGTTTCAAAAGGCCGCAATCGACACCCTTGTCGACAGGACGCTTGCCGCTGCCGCGGACAACGGCTTGCGGCGCATCGTGGCCGGTGGAGGTGTTGCGGCCAACAGCTACCTGCGCGCACGCATGGCCTCCGAGAAGGAGGTCGAGGTCATTTTTCCTTCGCTCAGACTGTGCACGGACAACGCCGCAATGGTCGCCGGCTGGGGCTATAGAGCTTACCTCGAAGGGAACGTTGCCGACTTTTCGCTGAACGCCGAAGCGCGCGTGCCCATGTTCAAAAGGACGTATCCGTAGCCAGGGAAGGCGAGGGCGAGCGAGTGCAGGGAAGCACGGGAGCGAGCCCGTAGCACGCCGAAGGCGTGCGCAGGGCGGCAGCCGTTGGAGGCCCGAAGGGCCGAAACGGCGGGAGCCCATAAAGCGGGGGGCCGTTTCGCCGATTTTTCAATTTGACAAGGCATATGCACGTTATTAGACTTCTGTGCAGGAGTTAGGAATGTACAGGGTGCTCATACTTTGGGCTCCGGATACTGTCGAAAATAAAGCTGTCGTCAGCAGCGTTGCGCGCGCCCTGGAGAGCGACAGCTCTCGCGCGACCGCGCTCAAGGCAGCCGAAGCTACTATTGCCGATATCAACGGCTCCGACGTGGTGGTTTTCGGCGCCGGCAGGACGGGCGCTGAAGATATGCCTGCCGACTTTGCCGATTTCCTTCGTGTTTTCAAAGGAGTTACGCTTGCCGGCAAAACGGCCGGGTTTTTCTCATTCGGGCCGGAGAAGGCGACCGCGCGTTTGCGCAAATCTTTGAAAGACACGGAGATTGCGGAGATCGATGAGGATCCGCTCTTCAATGGGCAGACGCAGGAAACGCCGGCAATCATCACACAGTGGGCCAGGAAGCTGATAGGCTTTCACCAGGAGGTGCGGAATGGCCGCACATGAGATCATCGAGAATGCAATCCGCAAGGTTCCCGGATTTCCAAAACCGGGCGTTCTTTTTTATGACATCACGGGTATCCTGGTGAATCCGAGTGCTTTCGCGTACTGCATCGATAAGATGGAAGAGCTGTATGCCGGCACGGAGCTTGATGCCGTGGCGGCCATCGAATCACGCGGTTTTCTCTTCTCGGCGCCTTTTGCCCTCCGTCGGAAGCTCCCTCTGATCCTGCTCAGAAAGAAGGGAAAACTTCCCGGTGAAACCTACCGCATCAGCTTTACGCTGGAATACGGCGAGGACATCCTCGAAGTCCATCGAAGTGACGTCCATGCCGGTCAGAAAATCCTCCTTATTGACGACCTCATAGCAACGGGCGGCACCCTCGCTGCCGCCGCCCAGCTCCTGGCCCTCGGAGGAGCGAAGGTGACGGGCATATTCGGCGTCGTCGGTCTTCCCTTTCTGCACTATGACCGGGCCCTCACCGGTTTCAACGTGCGGACTCTCGTCCAGTACTCCGCGGAGTGCGTGGAGTAAGTTCCCTCTCCGTTCAGCAGATGCGGGGAAGCTGAAGCCCGCGCGGAAAATCCACGAGACGCCTGCCGCCGACACGGGTCGTCAGCATGACTTTTCCCGGATACGCGCTTGAGACGTGACCGACGCACCGCGCCGACTTGCCCAGCGGATGTGCGTGGAGCGCGCGGAGCGTCTCATCTTCCATGCGCCCATCCACGAACGCGACGAAGACGCCTTCGTTGGCGATCTCCATCGGGTTGAGCCCGAGCAGGTCTGCCACGCCGCGCACGTCCTCGGCGACGGGGAATGCCGCGTCTTCCACCTCGATTCCCCAGGCCGCGCCGGCCGCCGCTTCGTTCAGGACCGACGCGACACCGCCTCGGGTCGCATCGCGCATGAAGCGAAGGCCTTCGGCGAGGTGAAAGAGCCGGCTCACGGGAGGGTAGAGAAACGCCATGTCCGAGCGGAGCGTGTTTCCGACGGGAAGCTTTTCCCGGGCCGCAAGAATGGTGAGACCGTGCGCGCCGATGGGCGCAGAGACAATGACGCTGTCCGTTTCCCGAATGCGCGCGGGTGATAAAACGTGGGGAAAGACACGCCTGCCCACACCCGCCGTGGTGACGAACAGCCCCCCCCCTTTCCCGCGCGGCACCACCTTCGTGTCGCCGGTGACGATCCGCGCGTTCGCCTCGTGGGCGGCCGCAGCGGCGGAAACGAGCGCGCGGCGGAGATCGTCCACCAGGAAGCCCTCCTCGATCACGAGTGCCAGCGAAACGCACACGGGCTTCGCGCCGCTGACCGCGAGGTCATTGCAGGTGCCCAGCACGGAGAGTCGGCCGATGTCTCCGCCGGGAAAAAAGGGAGGATCGACGACGTAGCCGTCCGTCGTCATGAGGAAGTCCGAGCCGATCTCGATCGGGCTCGCGTCAAGAAGCTCGGGGTAGGCATCCGTGCGGAGAACAGGATGAATGACGGTCGCCACCAGGTCGCGGGAGAGCGCCCCGCCGCTTCCATGCTCGAGCCGCACGCGCAGGTTGTCGCTCATCGCTCGTCCCCGTAGCGCAGGTAGGCGGCGCAGGTTCCCTCCGAAGAGACCATGCAAGGGCCGACGGGATCGTCAGGTGTGCAGCGTGTTCCGAACAGAGCACACTGGGGAGGCACATTCATGCCCGCGATGACCCGGGCGCACAAGCATCCCGGCGGCTCGATGTCCACGGCGGGAGGAAGTCCGAATTCCTTTTCCGCGTCATGGGCGGCAAGCGACTGCCTCAGGGCGAGCCCCCCGCCCGCGATCGCCCCCAGGCCGCGCCACACGTCGTCGCGCGGCTCCAGCGCCTCGGCAATCATCTCTTGCGCGCGTGTGTTGCCGTCCTTTCGCACCGCGCGCGTGTAGGCATTCTCCACGCGGCATTCCCGTCGTTCGATCTGGCGGAGGAGCATGAGGATACCGATAAGCATGTCCAGGCCCCCGAAGCCGGTGATGACCCCGGGCCGACCGCCCTCCTGCTCCAGCAGCCCATATGCACGCGCGCCGATGATCGTAGAGACATGCCCCGGGAGGATGAATCCGTCTATCCCGTGCATGGGATTGGAGAGAAGGAAGCGCAATGCAGGTGGAACGGTCTTGAACGCGGTGTAGAGAAAAAGATTTCCAATGCCCCTGCCTCTGGCGTCTTTCAGCGCGGAGAGGATGACCGGTATCGTCGTTTCGAAGCCAATGGCGAGAAATACCACGGGGCGGTGTGCGCCCTCCGCCATTGCCAGAAGCTCGCTCGGTGAATAGACAAGCCGCACCCGGCCGCTGCCGGTGAGCG